>NZ_JAUBQM010000002.1:124491-281051 GCF_036701245.1 Microcoleus sp. Pol14D4 | reverse complement strand
CAACTCTCCCCAGAGTTGTCAAGCGTTTTGCGAAAATATTTTTGACTTTGTTTTGAACCTATACGCACCAAGGGTTTGAGCTGTTTATTCCCGAACCTGCCTCCGCTGGCTGACTCCTCTTTTAACTATGGGGTCTTTTTTTCGACCAAAATACGGCTTTTGCCCTGACAATCTCCCGCCCATGGGTAGAAGAACTCTGTGGTTCAAAATGATTATGGGCCTTACTTCGAGTATAGGTAAGGCAAGGTTAGAGTGTAAGCTGTGAGGCTGCATCATGGGGTTAGGATGACAGAAGCAGGCTGGTGCATGAGTCATATATAGGTAAGGTATGTCTGCATTTCTTGGACTTTACTGAGGGACTTTTGGGTCTCAGATTGAGCCGATCGCTCTTAACAATTCCTTTGATTCAAAATCCAGAAGCTGACACGACACGGTACTTTAACCCGGATCAAACTCCCAGGAATCGATCGTCGGCAAAAATACACTCTCCTGAATTACACCCCGAAGCTCCTTCAGTTACCCCAGTTATCAGCCTTTGATGAGCGAGCGCGAGTTGGTCTCCTCAACATCTACATCTAAAAAGTGCAAGTGACTCTCTTCCTCAGTATTGACCGCAATGACCAAACCTCTATTCCCCCAAGGAGCTATCGCCCGGGGTGAGGCAGGGCTGCTAAAATTCCCTACTTGAATCCCTTGACTGTTTAACACTTCTATCTGCCCCCCAACATCTGCCAACACCCATCCCCAATTAGCCACACAAGCAGATACGGGCAAACTTTCAAGGGGAATTCGCGCCACCTTGAGCGGCCACAATTTCATCAACAGCACCGCCGCTTTACCACCTTGGGGAATTCCCAGCAAAGTATAAGGCTCAGGTGTCAACAGCATCTGTCCGACGCTGGCAGACAACCGCACAGAACCCACCGGCGTGCCGCGGCGAGTGTAAACTCTAAAAATAGTTTGGGGATTTTTTGGTTCGTTGTCCGGCCAAACTGCTAAGACGTGTCGCCGATCCAAAAAAATTAATTCTGGTAAATAATGTTCCGGTAACGGCACAGTAGCGATCGGCTTCAAGGCTTTTTCCCGATCGCCCGCACTGCTGTTTCGAGCTAAAGAATAAAAACGCAGTTCTCCCGGAACCGCTACTGTCAACCAGTGACCGCGAGGGTCAACAGCAGCTTTAAAAGCATCTGGACCTTGCCTCAAACCCATATCGAGCAGGCACTGAGGCTCCCAAGAGTCTTCGTTGAGCCAGTAAAGTTTTTGCGGAGTGAGAACGCAGCAGCCGTGGGAAACAGGTAAAATGCCCCGCACGATTTCCGGCATTAATGAAATAGAAGTAGACATTTCTCCTGTAACTAGCTGTTTTCCCGGCTGAGACCAAACCTTCACCTCTGTACCTACAGCAGCATAGAGATACGTTTCAGTGGCAATTAAAGCGGTCAACGGTGCTGGAAGTATCAGTGGCTTGGGCTGCGAAAGCGCATAGCGCACAGTCCCAAGTAAATTAATCGCCGACAGTGATGCTTTTTCCTGTTCAACTTCTAGCAAAGACTCAGTTTCAGACTTCAAGCTTTTATCACCGCTGGTTGTGGGGGTTTCCCAGGGAATTATGCAGTCGCCCAATTGCCTGACAGCGGGGTCGTACATGATCAGCCGCAGAGCTTGAGCCATTTGGGAAGCACTGGCAAAACGGCGGGCTGGCAGCTTTTCTAAAGATTTTTTGACTATTGCTTGCAAAGGTTCGGGGATGGCGTCGGGAAATTGCAAGCGCTGATTCAGGTGCGCCCACCTCAAGTCTCCGGGGGTTCCCCCGAAAGGGCGGTAGCCCATTAGCAATTCAAACAGCAGAATTCCTACTGCATATATATCTGACATCGGGGAAAAAAGACCGTAAAATCGCTCAGGGGCCATGTAAGCGGGGGAACCTACGGTAGCGTCGGGAGAAATTTCTTGGTGGAGGCGAGTGGTACCAATTTCTGGCAGCCGACGCGCGATACCAAAGTCAGAAAGGCGGGGCGACCAACCTTTTGCTCCTAAAGTTAGGAGGATATTTTCGGGTTTGATGTCGCAGTGAACTACGCCTCGGCGGTGGGCGTAGTCTAAGCCTGCTAAAACTTCCATAACTAGCTGTAAACCTTCGAGCAGACGCAAGGGGCGGTCTTGTTTGAGCAGGTTGCGGAGGGTTCCTCCCTCGCAGTAGTCCATAACCAAGTACCTGCCTGTAGCTGTGTGTTCTAGAGCTCGGCAGGTAACAATGTTCGGGTGCTGCAAGGTGATCAGAAACCACAATTCTCGTAAGAATTCGCTAGTTGGGGCTTTTTGATGACTAAGTTCTTTGAGAGCAACCAGTTGGCTGGTGAGGCGGGAGTCCTGTGCGGGAGCTTCTCGAACGCTGGCACAAAAGACTCGACCAAATTGTCCTTGTCCGACTAGCCCTAAAATGCGGTACTTAGAATGTTGCATCGGTCTAATTATAGAAAAAGCTTGAGCTAGTATTAAAATATGTAAATAATTCTGACAAAAATTCAAATTTTTGAATCGCTCGCCAGGTACAGCCTATGTTATCTCAGGTTCATTCTCAGCCTCCTTGAGAGCGATCGCACACTCGCACCTACTAAAATCGTTGAGCTTCGGAATCACTATCAATCTTGCCGGATGTCGGTACCCGCTCGGGAACTACCTGTGGCTGCTATTTTAGTCGATCGCGACTATTACAGTTTTTTCAATGCCATGCAGAAAGTATCTAAGGTTTTAGCTTTTCAAGGCTAAGCTGGAGAATCGGGGCGAGGGTACAGTGATATGACCAAAACAGAAGTGCGGTTATCCCCTAGGGGTTAGAGAGCCAGAAGCCAATGCTGTCGTCAAGGCATCTTAACCTTTTTGAGTGTTAGCCAAATTTTTTTGCGCTTTAAATAAGTTGATCGTAACTTGCTAAATACTGAACTTGACAGGAGCAAACATCAATATGGTTAAAATTATTAAACTAGATCCAATTGCGGAGGAAATAGCAGTCGAAACCCGATCGAATATCCTGTCTGCCTTACTTTCCAAAGACTTAGACGTTCTCAAGGAATGCGGGGGGCGGGGAATGTGCGCTACCTGCCATGTTTACATTAAAGAAGGCATGGAAGGCTTGTCGGACATGAACCGCCGCGAGAGAAGGACGTTGGAAGTCATTACTACGGCTAGAGCCAATTCGCGACTTGCTTGTCAGGCTCAAATTATGGGCGAGGGTGTGGTTGTACAGTTGCCTGCGGGGATGTACATTAATGCTATTGAAAATGTCGAAGCTCTGATAGGCCGCCGGGCCCAGCAAGATTTACTACACCCAATTACGGGTCAAGTAGTTGTAGAATCGGGAAAGTTAATTACTCGTTCTATCGTTACACAGCTTAATGAAACCCGCTTTCAAGTAGGACAGTATTTAGTTCGGACTAAAGAAGCTTAAAACTGATATGTTTGTATTTTAGTAGTAGAGAAAAATCTATGTTGAGCCAACTTGCGCGTTTGAGCATGGAAGCAGACGGACGCTACGCCAGTGCAGAAGAACTCCAATTTTTGAAAGACTACTTTCAGTCTTTGAATCACCGGATGAGTGCTTATAAAAAACTTCAAGCCTCTGAAACAGAAATTATGCGGCAGGTGGAAGCACAAATGCTGTCTCTAGACCCTAGTTTATTTCGGCGGGGGGCTAACGATGTCACTGAAAAGTGCCGTGGAGATATTGTGCGGGTGTTGAGGCATTCGGCGGCAGCACTATTGATTAATGATACGGAACGGTTGCGCGATCGGCTACTACTTTGGTTGCAAACTATCTTAGGCGCTGTTCAAGTTAGAAATAGTGCAACCGTGACCTACGATGTGATGAAAAAGGTTCTCAAGCAATATCTCACGGTGGAAGAAAGGAACCTATTTTTTCCGATTCTGGACATCAACCGCACATTACTCGGCAAATAATCAAGGGGGTTGATAAGTTAACACCGATAAACTGTACCGTTAGGAAGAGTGGCTCCAATCAACTTCGCTCCCGTCAAATCCGCCTCAGTGAGAATGGCTCCCCGGAGGTTGGCTCCTGTCAAGTCAGCTTTCTGCAAGTTGGCTTTACTCAGGTTAGCTTTGCTCAAGTTAATTTCATGCAGACAAGAATTAGACAGGTCGGCATTGATCAGGTAGGCTAGACTCAAGTTGGCTTTGCTGAGGTTTGCCCCGCTCAAGTTAGCTTCCATCAAATAAGCACCGCTTAAGTTGGCTTCGTTCAACAATGCCTCTGCCATATTAATTCCCGTTAAAAGTTTGCGGCTCAAGTCTACACCGCTGAGGTCGGCCCCGCTGAGGTTGATACCGCTTAAGTGGCTGCCATTCAAAGTAATGTTTCTCAGGTAGGTTTTGCTGAGGTCTGCTTTGCACAAATTGGCTCTATCCAAGCAAGCTTCGCTAAGGTCTGATCCAATCAAGCACGCGCCGTTTAAATAGGCTTGAGTGAGGTTAGCTCGCCTGAGATTAGCTTTCAAAAGGTTGGCTTTGCTGAGGTTTGCACGGGTTAAGTTGGCTCCGGCTAGGTTGGCTTTGGATAATTCGGCTCCGGTGAGCTGTGCTTCAGTCAAGTCTGCCTCTTTCAAACTCGCTAGACTTAAGTAAGCATCTTTGAAGTTTGCCCCGTTGAGATTAGCTTTAATCAGATATGCTTTACTGAGATTGGCCTCGGTGAGAACGGCTTTGGTGATGTTAGCGGCGCTCATATCTGCACCTATGAGATTAGCATTGGGAAGGTTTGCTCCGGTCAGGTTTGCCCAATTCAGGTGAGAGCCAGCTAGGTTAGCGCCGGTGAGATTGGCTCCGATGAGATTGGCGCCGCTGAGACTGGCTGCCATGAGGTTGGCGCCGGTGAGATTGGCTCCGCTGAGGTCAGCTTTGCTGAGATTGGCTCGGCTCAGATGGGCTTTGGTGAGGTCTGCCCCGCTGAGGTTAGCACCGATTAAGTAGGGTCGTTGCTGGTGTTGGTTGAGGTTTGCCAAAATTAGAGTTGGGGCATCGCTGGAACGGTATAAATCGATCGGACTCAACACAATGCCGCGCAGATTTGCCAGTCTAAAATCTCTTTCGCCGGCTGCATATCGAGTTAGAAGTTCATTGGCGTCCATTAAGTTCTAGCAAAATGTTTGAGGTTTTGATGGCTTTTAAATTTTAAGAGTTTCTAGAGTAAGTTATGAAGTTTCTAGCTGCTAGTTCTCATCAGGTTTTATTTGAATTGCTAAAACCTTATTTTTAAACTCACGAGCTTTTTTATAATTTAACTCACAGTTTTGATGATACGGTCGATAATATGGCTGCCCAAAAATCGATTTGATAGCTATTAGCAACAAAGTAATAGCTATCAAATAAGTCAGTTTTTTTGAAAAAGTTGACTGAGAATAGCTTCATGGTCTTTTCCTTCTTCGACCATAGAATCTGCTGGTTGGAGGCGATCGCGCAGCCCTAAAATAAAGCGGTTGCAGTCCGAACCTAATGATTCGCAGGAGGTTTGCAGGCAGTGGAGTTCTCGACCTGTGAGCTGACTAAAGAACGAACTTAAAATACCTGCTTCTAGAAAACAGGCTGGTCGCTTAGACTTGGGGGCTGTTTTAGCAAAAAGAGAGTTAGCAATTTTTACTATTAAAAATCCCTGTTCGGAATAGCTGGGGTCAAGCTCAAATGTTCCCCATCCATGAGTTTTCCAACACTGCTGCAATGACTGAATAAATTCTACCATTTCCATTTCAGAAAGTGGCTGACCGTAGTATTCGCTGACTTCTTCGCAAAAACGCACGTAGAAGTTTTTACCCCACCAGCGACCGCAGTTGAAAAGCACAAGGCGGGAGGCTTGACCTGTTTCTTGTTCTAAGCCAATATAAATAGCTTGAATCAGTGTTTCTGGGAGTGCTAAAAGCCGATCGCCCCGGCGGTTTTCGAGGAGACCGAGTTCGAGGTCGCCTCGGACGTAGGCATCGCTAGCAAAGTAGTTTCCAGGGAGTCGGGGCTGTTTGAGTAAGTCGGCAATATTAATCATCGGAAATTGGGAATGGGGAATGGGGAATTGGAAATTGGAAATTGGAAATTGGGAAGAAAGCAGATTATTTATTATCTTGGTCAATAATAATTGACTGTGCTTGGTCGAAAAATGGTTGCAATATAGCCCGGGCTTGCTCGGAAAGCAATTCTTCTAAACGAGTTTGCAGCAGATTGCAAACAGTTGCTTCGATTTTTTGAGTTTGGTGGGCTTCGACTATGCCGGAAAGCCAGTCTACAAGGCGCTGTTCGAGAAAATTTCGATCGTTCAGCAGCATAGCCATAGCACAGTATCGCAAGACTAAAACCCAGTGTTTGAGCGATCGTTCTAAGGTTTCTTGTTTTTCGTCGGGGAATGTTTCTTGTAGTTTGTTGGCTACTGGTTGGAAGATGCTTGCTTCCTTCTCTCGCAAAAATTCGTAAATTTTTAAGCGCTGGACAAGGGTTACAGCTTGACGCTTAAAAGCCATGAGTTCTTCGCCTTTTAAAAAGCGGTTTTCTGCCTGATCCAGCAGCGCCTCAATCTCAGGGTGCATGATTTTAATTAAGTGGTAATCGGTAATTGATAAAAGGAAGGAAGTTCGGCAACGAGCAATGTACGGGATTTAACGGATTTAACTAAGGGATTTTGAGGGATGAGGAAACAGGGGTGAGGGAAGATGGATGAGGGATTGCCCTATTTTTCATTTCTATTCCTTACACAGATTAAAACAGGTCGAATAGGTCATCAATGGTGACTTCTGCTTGTTCAGAAATAGAAATTGCTGGCAAGGGTGGCGGTAGGGGTAGGGCACCTACTTCCGGAATTCCTTCCCAAGAAATAGCTTGAAAAAAGTCTGCTACTGGCTGGGTTAAACTCAGAAGTTGACCGGGGGTCGAGCCATTTGGGGTTTCTAAAGATTTTCCCAGCCAATTATAGTGACCAAAGAATTCTTGGACAGATTGGTCCAACCATGAAGTTTGACTTTTCATCTTTACTTCCTGCCTGGAGAAATCCACCATCGCACTTTCGATCGCGAAATTGGTGGGAGGAAAGGCAGGGCAGGGGATGTGCCTTTCCAGGTTGTTTACCGCAATATTTCACCGTGTTGCAGTCGATTTTGAATATCGCGGGCGTTGGCACCTTCGTTGAGCCAGAATGCTGCTGCATCAATTTTATCTGGGTTGCCAAGCAGGAACTTGCAATAGGTTTCTCCCATTGAGTAACATTGGAGTTCTATGCAGCTCAGAGGCTTTTTGACTAAAGAGCCAAAGAAACCGGCGAACAAACCGGCATATAGGTGACAAACCGGTTTGCCTACGTCTCCCAATGTGCGAGCAACTGCTGAGTCAAAGAGGTTGATGAAGATGCAGCCGTGTTTGCGATCGCTCATGTCCACTTCCCAGCGACCCCAACCTTGAGCCGTGAAAGGCCACCACCAAGTTTCTAGCAGAAACATGAGATTTGACTGGCGAATGTTCTGGCTGAATTCGGCACTAAACCATTTTTGAAAAAATTCGGAATCTTGAAGTCCCCACTGGCAACCAATAGTATACATGATGACAGAGGACGCGGGGCCGACTTCTTCTTCGAGCCCCTCCACCAAACCGATAATGAAGTCTTCGCTGGTAAAAATGTTGCGCGATTGATTCCAGTCGTCAATTGTACCCATCTGGCGATCGAAGGCAAAAAAATCCTGAAACCTATAGTGGCTGTGAGTTTTAGGATGCTTTTGCTTCAGTAGCGATTCGTTGTGGGGGGAGATTTCTTTTTTGGCAGTAGAGACCATTGGCGGGTTATTCCTTTTTGGTGTAGTTTGGTGAAAATTAGAGTCAAATAGTGTGGCCTGTGTATCCAAT
Organism: Microcoleus sp. Pol14D4; assembly: GCF_036701245.1. Taxonomy (NCBI): domain Bacteria; kingdom Bacillati; phylum Cyanobacteriota; class Cyanophyceae; order Oscillatoriales; family Microcoleaceae; genus Microcoleus; species Microcoleus sp. Pol14D4. Next base: position 273,164 of record NZ_JAUBQM010000002.1, on the reverse strand, counting down.
TTAACTTTATTTTTCTAAAGGCAGGCACAGGGTATAATTTTTCACTGCTATATAAAAATTAAAAATTCTAGGATGTTAAAATTGGGGGCTTGTTGGGAGTTCTGCCTTCGGACAACTGCTCTCTGAGTGCTGGCGAAAGTGGGTATAACCTTAAACGGCTATGTGTTATCGTTTTGTGCAAGCTGTCCACTATATATAGGGCATATGGGGATGAAAAATCACGCTTGTATTGCAATAGGCATCAATCAATATCAGTTACTCCAGCCTTTGAGTTATGCCCAAGAGGATGCAGAGGCGCTGTACGGTTTTTTGACTGAGGAGGCGGGTTTTGCGCCGGATGGATGTCTGCTGATGACCGATAGCTCGCCGTCGCTGTGGGGTCAATCTACATATCCAAATCGGGAAAATATTCTGAGATTGACCAAAAGCCTCTGCGCGGAACACGTGCAACAGGGAGATTTACTCTGGTGTTTTTTTAGCGGCTACGGTGTCAGCTATGAAGGTAAGGATTATTTGATGCCTGTTGACGGCAATCCGGCTGACATTAAGGGTACGGGGATTCCGGTAGAGTTGCTGTTGAATACTCTGAAAAACGCTCCTACGGAAACGGTATTGGTGCTGGTTGATATGAACCGCAGCCAGATTGTGAAAGCGGGGGAAACGATCGGCTCTCAAACGGTTGAGCTGGCGCGGGAACTGGAAATCCCAACGGTGCTTTCTTGCCGCCCGAATCAAGTTTCGCGGGAAACTTCGGCTTTGCGTCAGGGGTTTTTTACGACGGCGCTTTTGGAGGGGCTACGTTCGGGACAGTGCATGACCATTAAGGGTTTAGACCGTTTTTTGAGCGATCGACTGCCGGAGCTGTGTGACCACCATTTGCGTCCGAAACAAGAACCTTTGATGGTAGTGAATCCTCCAGGAAAGGCTAATTTGGTGATTTTGCCGGATGCTTCAGGGATACCAACTGCTGCGTTGGCCGGACGCAACGGCAATATGACGGTTGGTACGGCTGATGGGTTCGATCGCCCGCAAATGGCGACGGCTACGGCTCGAATGGATCTGCCTCCGGCAGTTCGCAACGCTCAGGATTCCCCAGTTGAGATGCCACCTGTGTCGCAGCCAAATGCTGTGGCTCCTGCCGATCGGGGGGGCGATCGACCGAACTTGCAACAGCCGGAGGATGAGCATAACGGGGGGTCGGATAAGTCATTTTTGCAGCAGCTAGTTTTATGGAGTTCAGCTACGGCTTTGGTGCTGCTGTTGGGTGTTTTTGTGACGAACAAATCAATTTTTATTGGTCAGCAGGAAGGAGATCCTCGATCGCCTGCTGAAAATGGCCAAAACTCTGGATCTCAAAAATTTATTGGTACTGGGGGGTCACAGAACCAACCGCGAGCGGTGCAAGCAGGGACTGGAACCAAGCAGCCACCATCGAGCCAGCAGGTGTGGGCTGAGGCGAAAACTTTCCTCAAGGATGGTTCGGCTTCTAGTTTTAATAGAGCGGTAGTTAAGGCTCGAACGATTCCGGCTAGCGATCCGCTCTACCCCCAGGCTCAGCAGGATATTGAGCGCTGGAGTTTGACAATTTTGGATATAGCTAACGGGCGGGCTGCTCGGGGCGATTTCCAGGGGGCGATCGGCGCGGCTAAATTGATGCCGGATGTCAATAAGCCTGTTTACAATCAGTCGAAACAGGCGATCGCTCAGTGGGAGGAGCTATCCAAAGACCAGGATGTAAATATTGCTTTGCTATCGGCTGCTAAGGGTCAAATTAAGCGGGGGGTTGCATCTTCTTACAGTAAAGGCATCCAGCAAGCTAATAAAATTCAACCCGGTCAGCCGAAGTATGAAGAAGCTCAACAGTTAATTGGAGACTGGAGCGAAAGTATTCTCAAAATTGCTCAGTTGCGCGGCTCCCAAGGAAAGCTGAAAGAGGCAGTTGAAGCTGCTTCGCTGGTGCCATCGGGTACTAAGAGTTATCAGCAGGCTCAGAAGGATATCGCCAATTGGAAAACTAAGCTTCAACGCCAGAAAAAAGGTTGATTTAGTTGATAATTTCTCGGTTTCCCACCGGGAAATTATCTTAGCGACTGGCCAACATGGATCGTTGGCTCGATCGATACCTCTTGATACTGCAAAAAGAGATCTACACAAGGATAATTGAAAACCAATAATTTTATTCACCATTTCCCCTGCCCAGCTTCGGCGCGAGGGGATTTTATATGCTCCCTCCCTGGTCTGCTTCTTTTTGTAGAGTAAAAGAGAGCGTATGAGGTGGTTAATTGGGGCTGCATAATAGTGGATAATTTTGATTTTTTTGTGGATGGACTCATAAGACCGAAGGCGTTTATTTTCAAAGCAGGCGGGACGCCTCACCCTACTCACCACAATAACTCTCAAATTGTGCAACGCCGATCAATTAATATCTTTAACTAACATCCATAGTTCCATAAACCTGCGACTTCACCGTCAAAATTGGGTTTTTTAACTATAAATATTGCTGTAAATATATATTTTAACTATAAACCCTTCCTAAGCTATTAATGATAATAGCAAATTTAAACATTTGATTTTAGTATTTTATCACGTAGACTTATCAGCTTGGTCTAGAGTTAATTTTAACTTAAGTGACAGCAAATAGGGCTACATAGAATCACTATCTAATGCAAATAGCTAAGGCAAAATAGACAAAAAGAATCGGGTATACAGAGTTAATTTATTTATCCTATTTGTGGGTTATTAGGAACAATCGACGGAGGAAAAACTGTTTAAAATTGTGCTATTTTTAAATTATTAGCAGTGACACATATGTTCTGAATTATACAAAATGGGCCGTTATGGGAATTATCGGGGAGAAGCGATCGCCCCCACTGGATTCAGGAAAAAGATTCACTGCCACACAGCACAAAATAGCTGGATTCGCAAGCTGCGAGTCTTCGTTGGCCCGGAGATCGCAAAGCTGCCTCAATTAACACAAATAAGGGCTTTGCAAGAAAAATCAACCAATATTCCTTGAGAAACAAGAATAAGAACTTACTCGCTTATTGTAGCCCCGGTAACAACACGTATGCCTGAAGTTATAGTCAACAGCCAAGTCTAGGGGACGATCAAATGAATAGAGTGATTTGGCAGTGTCCGGGTGTTAAGAGGGGCGATCGAAGAGGAATGTTCCTTGAGCGATAGCTTCCCAATCGGTGAGTCTAAAACCTAGGAAGGGAAGGAGTTGGAGACAATGCTGAACTTTTTGAGTTCAGGAGAGTAGCGTTAGCACTAAACTCTGCCGTATTGTGGAAATTCAGCCAAATTTGTAACAGTTCTTAACTATAAATAATTCTGTCAAAACTGCTAGCATAGTGACACTTTTGCTAGCAAAAACAGATAAAGTAAATAAAGTTGGCTAACTCTAGACGCCCCGATCCCCATCCTGGGGATGTTGAATCAATTTGATTCATACCAAGTGGTTTGAGAGTTACAATCGGAACCAAAGCATCGCTATTTAACTGAGTTCTTTACTTACTTTTACTTTCAGCTATGAACGTGGATTTTATCAAAGCCCAAGTCAGGTTGCTACAGGGTGCAAGTTCATCGGAGCGAGAAACCCTTATTAAAAACATCGGCGTCTGTGCTGGCGTGATCCGCCCCGGAGAGTACGTGACGCCGCAACGGAAGCACGCTATCACTCTCTGGCTGCAAACAAATGCGGTTCGCCTCCGGCTTCCCCAACTTCCTCTGGACTTATCCGGCCAAAAGCCTTAACAGGGAAGTAATCAAGAGCTAGCGACAGAATCAAAGAAATTAGTCAATCTTACCTAAAAGTCCATTTTTATTGAGCTGTACAGGATCAATGAAACACGATTAAGATTGAAAAAATGTTTGTAGGGAAAGTTGGGTTCAAAAACACGCCTGTGGACAAGAAGCGGCTGACCGCCTTGGTAGAAGCAGGAAGTGAGCGTCAAACCTGCTCTGAAAGTAGATTTGACTAAGTTTCACAGAACGGATTATTGTGCACAACTATAACCTGGGTTATTTGCTTTTAGATTTGAGATTCACGATTTAGCTAGTATTGGATAAATAGGCTATTTGTGGATCGCCTGAAAAATTATCCTATTCAATAGGTGTAACTAATTACAGGGGCAGTCATTGAACTGCCCTTACTTTTGATCTCCGAGGGGAAATTCTGCAAGTTACAATAAACGCATCTACTTGCAGATAGAGTTTAGGTTAACTCTCATGTAAGCTGCAGCGCCTCTATATTATCTGTTATGTTCGAGATGGGGAGAGGAGGAGAGGACTTGAGGAGCTTTAAAAGGAAACTAATATCATCAAACAGAACGAGTTATTACAATTCACTTGCTTTCTAATATATTTATTCCACAAAAATACTGTGAGCAAAAAACAAAAATTTCCTTATTTAGTTGGTTCCCGATGGACTTCACACCAAAAAACTTGGGGGTGGCGACACTTTCAAGTGGTCAACCGAAAAAACGAAGGTAAATGGGTATTTGCAGAAATGGTGGCCGCTTGCGATCCAAATGTGCGTTTTTGGCTGAACGCCGCACAGCTTAAAGACCGATCGCTCTGGCAAGCTGGATGGCAGTCTACCCAAGAATTAGAAGAATTAGAAACTGCAGACTAAAAAACAGGGCTGTGGGGTAAAGTGATCGGAACTTCCGCCGCCTGCTCGCTATCGTTCCGATCCAAACCAATACGCAGTGAGACTTTTCCGGTTTTGAAAAATCTTTTACATAACTACAAGTCCTGGAAACCTTTATTGAGAAGCGTTTTTGCTGAAGTAAGTTGGTGGCAAAAATCATCAGTATGTAACAAAACATTAAGTACGGCGATCCGAACTCAATTTAATTCATTTTGTAGCGTAAGCTGTTGTGCATTTAATTTGTATATTCAGGGCGGGCAGGATGCCCACCCCACAGGAAGAAAAATTTATTTTACTATGCAATTTAACTGCAGATTAGCTTAGTGTAATTTTTTTCTCTAAGCTGTCGCGCATTTAAATTGTATATTCAGGGCGAGCGGGACACCCCACAAGACTTTTATTTGTTTTGACAGGCCATTTAAGTGCCGCAACAGCTTAGAGAAAAAAAGTTAAATTGACTAACGTCGATCGTCCCATATTTCCAGCGGCACAGGGCGCAACCTTCCTGCTACTTCTACACTCGGCCAATTCGGATCAAAAGTCAAATTTTCCAACGTTCCATCGCTGTGAATTAAAAACGTATCCTCAATTTTTGCTCCAGACAAACTCGGATTCCAAGCCACAGCCATATTTTCTGCCAAACTATCTGAAGTAGTTGGATTCGCCACAATTTCCCGCGCCAAATATCCGGTAGTTCCGCCTTGATGGTGTTCCGCAATTGCTTGAGGATATCCGTGCTCTTCGTAAGCAGTTTTAAGCGTATCATAAACCGCATTCAGCGTTACTCCCGGCCGACACAAATTTAGCGCCGCTGCTTCAATTTCCCTGACTTGTCGGTGCAACTCTGAATGTTTTTCCCCAAGAAAATCGAAACAGACAAATCGGGTTAAATTTGCATACAAACCCCATCCTCGCGCGCAAAATACTAACATTGCTTGTCGTCCAATTTGTTCGGCGGTTGCTGTGGCGTGGCGGTACAGCGGCAAACGCCTTTCTCCAGCAACTAAGGTAAGTGCTGGATGCAAACCTCTCGCCCACAAAGCCTCTGCACCGGCTCCCGCTAGCTGATATTCTGTCCATGTTGGTTTGGCAGCAGAAAGTACCTCTGTCATCGCTTCGCTGGCTAAACGCCCGACTCGCCGGTATCGCTCTAATTCGCTTGACATCATTGTCTGTTTGCGAGACTGTAAAGATGCGATTATTGGTGTTTCTTGGGCATTTGGCCGATCGCTCATGACGTTACCGCCACCAGTAATTTCTTTAACAAAACCTTCGCGCTGTGCAACATCAGCCCAAGGATAGATGTACATTTGAAAGTTGGCTGGCAATTCCTCGTCTTGCAAGCGTTGAGCTTCGATTTCATCGGTGAGAACCCAAGCGTTTTCGGCAGTAATTAATATTTCTGCAACTCCGGTTTCTGCAGTTAGCAATACTGTATGGGAACCCCCGGCTGTGGCCCAAGCAAACCAGTCAGTGCCTCGCAAGCGAAGGGCGATCGCTTTTGTTTCGGTTAAGGCTTTGCGGATGAATCCGAGTTTTAGATCGACTTCTTGATTTAATGAGTTTATCATTAGCTTTCTTGCATATAAATTGTATTTTTTGGGCGGGCGGGACGCCCACCCCACAATAATTGCATCAAACTTTACTTGAAAATTTAAATGGGTTTCAGCTTATATTGACAGATACGGCTTGCAGTTCTTTAGCTTTTTCTTCGGGTAAAGCGTCGTTGGCAAACATTCCGGCGGCGAGTTCGGTTCCTGCGAGGTATTTTAGCCGATCGCTCGATCGATAGGGCGGATAAAATTGGGCATGCAAATGGGCTTCTGGATGCGGTTTCCCGTCTGTGGGCCCTTGAAACCAAGCCATCAAATAAGGGAACGGGCGATGCCACAAACCGTCGTATTTAAGGGTGACTGTTTTTAAGGCTTTAGCGAGTGATTGGCGCTGTTTTTCCGTCAAATCGATAAATGTAGCAGCGGGGGCGATCGGGGCAATCCACACTTCGTAAGGGTAGCGAGCACAAGCGGGGACAAAGGCGATCGCCTCTTCGTCTAAATAAATAATTCGCTGTTTGTCGAAAATCTCTTTTTGAATCAAATCTTGCAGCAAACCGCTACTGTTTTTTTGATAGTAAACCGATTGACATTCTAACATCCGTGCCGGCACCGGTGGCACGAACGGATAAGCGTAAATTTGCCCGTGGGGATGGTGCAAAGTTACTCCGACTTCGACGCCGCGATTTTCAAAGGGCAAGACGTATTCAATTTCGGGATTGCTGCCAATAACTGAAGTGCGATCTGCCCATACTTCTAACAGCAATTCTAAGTGAGATAACTCCAAAGCGCCCAAGGAAGCCAGCGGATCTTGAGTGAAAACAACGACTTCGCAAATGCCCTTGGCGGGCAAAGTTTCGACAATATTTGCAGGTGCATTTTTTGCTTGCAAAGTCATCGAGGGAAAGCGGTTGTCAAACACTGCTACATCGTAATCTCCCGGCGGCAATTCTGTCGGAAACTTAGGGTTAATTGTAGCTGCCAGCGGGTTGTATTCCGGCGGCGGCATGAAAGTTCTTCCCTGACGGTGGCTGGCGTATGCTACCCATTCCCCCCGCAAAGGATGCCAGCGAAAGTGGGGGTTTGCCTCTACGGGTTCATTGCTGGGACTTACGGCCGCGATACCTTCTGGGATTGGATAGCGGCTGTACAGTGTGAGTGGGCGGCCGTCTGGTTTTAGCAATTTTTGGGCGTACATTTTTTGTAGGGGCGGGCGATCGCGTTTAATATATGTTAGGAGTATAACTTCGTGCTTTGAGAATCCGCCCCTACCTAAAGTCGCAAATTATGTTGACAAGTTTAGTTTGCAGTATCAATGTCAGCCTACCGTCTGCTATTGTGGAACGGGCCGGAGAGCCAGGATCTGGATTCAATTTAAATGCGTAGCAGCTTACGATCGCAGTTCCCAATTATCCAGTATATTTATCGATCGACCATTCGATCGAGCTTTTCCTTAACCAACAAGTCTAATAACGAGCGCAACACAAACAATCCACCGAATCCCGAAACCGCAAAAGCTGCCATCGCCCCCGTTTGATATCCGCCCACTAGCAGCACTGCACCCGACAAAAACACAAAACCAGTCAGACAAGCGAAAATTAAAGTTTTTAGGGCTAAATTAATGCGTTTCAAGGCTCTTTCGCTCTCGATATTGCGGACTCTAATTTGCAGTTCGCCCTCTTCAATTCGCTGCTCCAAACGCTTGAGAAAAACTTGCGATTTGCTGGGTTGCTGTAACTTATATGTAATAAAACTTCGCGCTTGCCTTGCCAATTCTCCGATCGCATTTCCCCGCCCCTTGCTCACCGCAATACTCTTGACAAAAGGCTGAGCGGATGCTATGAAATTGTAGTTAGGGTCGAGAGTTCTAGCTATGCCGTCGAGAGTCGTCACGGACTTGACAATAAACATCATTTCTGCAGGCAAGCGAAACGGTTGCTGCTCGAACATGATGTAAAGTTCGTTTTTAATTTCATTAAAAGCTTGAAAGTCAATCGGCTTATCAATAAACTTATCCAAAAGAAAAGTAATCAGCCGACGTACCGGCATCATATCCGGCATCGGCTCAACTAAGCCGATCGAAATTAAAGTATTGAGTACCTCGTCAGTATCCTTTCTCATCACAGCAAAAAAAGTCTTGACCATTTGGTCTTTAGCCAGAGACTTTATCTCAGCCATCATCCCAAAATCGTAAAAAATCAAGCTACCATCTTCTGTCACCGCCAAATTTCCCGGATGGGGGTCAGCTTGAAAAAAACCGTCTATTAACAACTGTTTTAAATAACAGCAAATTCCGAGTTGATTGAGCTTCACAATATCCACTCCTATCGCCTCTAAACTAATGCGGTCGTCCACCTTAATGCCTGGTGCGTATTCTAGAGTCAGGACTTTTTTAGTCGTGTATTGCCAGTAAACTTTCGGGACAATAACTTGAGGATATTCTCGAAAATTATGGCTAAAGCGATCGGAATTTTTACCTTCTTGCACGTAGTCAATTTCTTGATATAAAATCTTAAAAAACTCGTGATAAATAGATTCCAGGTCATATTTGCGCGTCCCAGGCAAATAACGATCGCAAAAACGCATCACTTGGCGCACCGCCTTCACATCCAAATCAAATAAACTTTCCAAACCCGGACGCTGCACCTTCACAATCACATCTTCCCCGGTGTGCAGCCTCGCTTTGTGCACCTGTCCCAGACTCGCAGCAGCGATGGGTGACGGGTCAAAATCGCGGTACAAAGCATAAATATCCTTGCCTAACTCTGATTCTACAAGAGCGATCGCCTCTTCGGAACTAAACGGAGGAACCCGATCCTGCAACTGTTCGAGTTCCTTCACATACTCAAGCGGCAGCAAATCTGCGCGAGTCGAGAGAGACTGCCCGATTTTAATAAAAGTCGGGCCTAAATTTAGCAAAGTATTGACCAACCAATGAGCGCGAATTCTTCTAGTATGAGGCGAATTATTTTGCAGCAGTGCGTCCCACCACAAAAAAAACATAAACTTTCCCGCCGCTGCAAAAATGTCTATTTGCCGTGCCAGTGGCGAATATTTAGAACGTTGCCAACGCAGGGTTTTAGGTGCAGCTTTTGTGAGCATAATATTGGCGATCGAATTCCATGCACCGTGACAATTTTGAGGGAACAATCCAAGACGCAGAAACCGGCTTGTATGAAAAGACGGGTGGCAGACCTTTGAAACAGTTAAAAAACTCAGTTTCTTTAGTCTATACTGCGTAATATCATCTCCGATTATACAATTATAATTAAGTTCTTAGTAAGTAATGCAAGTCCTGATTAATTCATAAATAGATGACAGTAGGACTCACTACAAACACGCGCTAATTACAGACCAATAACCAGACATAATATAAGTCCTCGGGAAAATCAGCAATTGATAACCGCCAATTGAGACGGCAACCAGACCAACAATTCAAAACAGAGGACTTGGAAGCGTTTACGACATTTCCAAATCTCCCTCTTCTGGCAAGTCTTCTAGTTTCGCTTGTTCGCTGCCAATTCCCAGCAGCTTCTCAACGGAACTATTCTTCTACATTACAGAGTTCCGCTGCAAATTGCGGCAGAGTCAGAGTAAAAGATGTGCGCCATAAATTGTCAGATTCTGAACTTTCTGCCGGACAGCTAGATACATCAATAGTACCATTCAAGTGCTGCACTAAAGACTTTACCAGAGCCAGACCCAAACCCGTACCGGCGATAGCTTGGTCAGTAATGCCAGTGCCGCGGCGGAACTTGTCAAAGATGTGGGGCAAATCAGCCGCCGAAATGCCGCGCCCGAAATTAGAAATGCTCAGGACAATATAGCCGGCTGCCTCAGACGCCTCCAAAACTACCGCCGTTCCAGAAGCAGAGTATTTTCCAGCATTCGTCAGCAGTTCCAAAAGTACCCGATTGAGAATGTCGGGGTCGGTTTCCCAGCAAGGGGTCAACTTGGGCAAATCCACCTTCAGAGTCAATTGCTTATCCGCCCACTGTTTTTCAAAATCCCTAACTAAATCTTGAAATAAACGGTTGAGATCGATTTTGATTAGAGAAATCGGGACTTGCTGAGGCTCAAACTGCTTGAGGGCCAGCAAATCGTTAACCAGATCGGTTTCCTTAGAACACTGCTGTTCTAGAATGTCGAGATACTTAGTCCGATTCGCTGACGGCAGTTCAGCTTGTTTGAGCATCAGAATCGCCAGCTTCATGATTGTTAAAGGGGTACGCAATTCGTGACTCAGAGTGCTGAGAAACTCGTCTTTAATCAGCTTCAATTTCCGCATTTGCTCTAGCTGATTGGCAGATTGTTCGTACAGTTTCCCCTGCACGTCTAGACTTTGCTGCAACTGAGAGGTTCTGTCTAAGACTGCGGTTTGCAATTCCTTAAGCGTTTGAGTTTGGATAATCATCTTGCTCGCTTGAGCGCTGATTGATTCGAGAACTTCTAATTCTTCCGCGTTCCAAGTGCGCGGCTGCGAGTGCTGCAAAACCAAGAAACCCAAAACTGTTCCCTGGCAGCAACCGCCCGTAAGGGGAACCAGCAGCAAGCCGCGAATGCCTTGGAGTTTCAAAATTTCTTTGGCTGCTTCTTGTTCTTTGCCGATTAATGCGCCTGCGTCAGCGAGGGCAAGGGGTTTGGGTGCGGTGTGGAATGCTTGACGGCAAAAATTAGATTCGGACAGCCAAAAAGCGGGAGAGTTATTTGGTTTTGAGTTGGGGATTTTGGATTGGGAATTAGCAGTTTTATCCTTGTTTTTTGTTTTGGAGGTTGAGCTTTTTTTTCCGGCAGCGCTTTGGGCTATTGCCTGTTTGTCGGGATATTTTTTTACAACGGATTCGCAAACTAATTCGACTTTCGCTTTGGGAGTTTGATTGGGGGAGCGAGTTGTAAATAGAGGATCTGTATATTTCAAGAGCAGGATTTGCCCTCTATCTACTTCCAGGGTATCGACGGTATTTTCAACAACTTGCTGCAATATTCGATCGACTTCTGAATTTGTGTCGATCGATACAGCAACTGACACGAGTAGATTTTTGTATTTAGCTTGTCGCTGTAACTGTTCGTTTAAGTTGGCAATTTCTTGAGTTTTTTGAATGTGAGAAATCGCGATGCCGATCGCGTCTGATGCTGCTTCAAGGCGCTGCCGATCGGCTACCGACCACTCGTGAGGTTGCGACTTACCAACAATCACCATGCCATTTACAGCCCCTCCAAATCGCGCAGGCCCTGCCAGAATTGCCCGAAAAGGCAGCGCAGTCACAGGAGAATTGGGCGGTGAAGCTGCCGGACTATCGAGATAATCGGATATAGCCACTATCTCGCCGTCTGCTAGGACGTTTGCCCAAGCGGGATGTTCGAGTGATATGCTAGGCGATTTTAATCTTGTGCTTTGGGGGTGTTCCGGTGTTTCGGTGGAATCGGCAACACCGCCAACATAGGGGAAATCGCTGCTATTTTGCCAGTAAGCATTCGGATCTACTACTTTTTTGTCAACCACAGCAGTAACTAAACAGAAATCTGCCCCCCATGCAACTCCCAAAGTATTGGCTATTTGCGGCAGCAGGATTTCTCGATCAAAGCTGGTCGCGAGGATTTGGCAAATTTGTCGCCCGAGAAGGGCAGGATCGACCTGGAACTGCATAAGACGATCCAGAAATTTTTGGACTGAGACTGGTTCTGCGATTTGCGGTAAATGCAAAGTGCAAGACTCTGACGGCGATCGGTCGATCGAAGTAAAGTCTTGATTTCCCTGGCGATCGATCATGGCAACCAAGCCTTTATTCTAAGATGTTTGAGCCGGCTCCTGCTGCCAATCTAGAACCTTTCCATAACTGTCGGCTTGACCGTTATGAGCCTGCTTTCTGTGTTTGTGCAGCCGGTCGGCGGGTCGCTCGATATGTAAAAATATACCCAGATCTGACCGAGTTCTATTTTCCTGTTTTCTACCCTTCTATCTGTACGGGATGAACTTTACCATCCTTTACCGGATGATTATCAATCGCATTCCCGCTAATTTTGACGGTTATTAATAGTATGAAGCTTTTCTAGAGACCGCTTAGTGACACCCCTCTTCTTACTGTGTGATGTTTCCTATTTAGGTTTGTGATCGTAACAAATTTTTATTGTGATACAAATCCGCCGATCGAATAATGGCGATCGCAAAAACTCAAAATCCCCAAATTATCACTCATAGCATAGCTGAGAGTTTTCGAGTTTTTGCTCAAAAACTCATTTTTCACAACACCTAGAGCAGAGCGACGAACTGTAGGGTTAAATTTATCCGACTTACCTGCTTACTTATTTTGTGCTTCCTGTTGGGCTTTATCGCTATTTTGGCGGTAAAGTGCCGTCCGGTTCTGAGCCGTTGTGTAGCGGGGATGCTTGGAAGGCACGGCGGCCATCAAATCGGAAGCTTGCTGCCACTTAGCAGCTACGACTAACCAATCCTGGCGAGATTGAGCGGTTTTGCCCTGGGTGGCTGCTTGTTCGGCTACTCGCACTGCTTGGGCAAAAGAGTCAACAGCAGAATTAACAGTCTCCTTAGAAATTTTCAAAGCAGGTTTTGCCTCCGAGGAAGGGGCAGTTGCTACTGCTTGGGTGGTGGCTTGTGTGCTGTTTGGCACTTGGGAATTAAGTCCTTTGTGGATGGCGGCCGCTGCTGCAAGCAACAGCACGGTCAAGCTGATACCGCCGACGATACCGCGCTGAAATTGCCGCGGCTGCTGCATCGATCGAGGTATAGCCATTCTCGGCAAAGCCCGCTTGCCGGAGAAAGCTTGGCGTTCGTGATGGGCGGTGGCTAAACGCTTGAACAAATTCGGCTTTCGGAGTTTAATTTCTTGACACCACAACAGTTGATTATCCGGATCGCGACTAATTTCTTCCAGCCACAGCAGTTGGTGTTCTCGAACAAGCCGGCTGTTGATGTTAACTCGGCGAATATTGCGGGGCGAAATGCGTTCCAAAATGTCTCGGACTCGATCGACCAAACTAGACTCTTCGAGGAGTTGGGGGGTTGCAGCTTCGCACAGCAGTTGCAGCACCCCGTCTGCAAACACAGCTCGGGCCCTGACTCCTATCTGTGCCAGTTCGTCATTAAGGATTTGAATAATCGATGCAACCGAGCCCTCGCGAGCTTGTCGAGCAATGTCATCTATTGGATTTGCCATAAAACTATCTTGACGCTTAGCAATCTGTTAATTGTTAACCCAAAGTCTCGGATCTAATTTTTACTCATACAGGTTATCACTGACACTGCCAGGTTAAAATAAACAGATGCAAATCTTGCATACCGATCCACTTAAAATTATCACCACAGCATCGAGCGAGGCTAACAGGAAATAAACTATGGGTAAAGTAATTAGCGGTCAAATTTTTGTTGTAGACGACAACATCGATACAGATCAAATTATCCCGGCCGAATACCTGACCCTGGTTCCCTCGAAGCCGGATGAGTACGAGAAACTAGGCAGTTACGCTATGATTGGGTTGCCCGATCGCTACGGTAAGTTTATCGAATCCGGCGAACAGAAAACCCGGTATCCGATTATCATAGCGGGCGAAAATTTTGGCTGCGGTTCTTCGCGGGAGCACGCTCCCATCGCTCTGGGGGCCGCGGGCGTAACAGCAGTGGTGGCTTTGTCTTACGCACGCATTTTCTTTCGCAATTGCTCGGCTACTGGCGAATTGTACCCGATCGAATCAGTCGAGCGGCTCTGCGACTTGTTTGTAACTGGCCAAGAAGTGACGATCGATTTTACAGAAGAGGTAATTGTCAACCACACTCTCGATCGAACTTTCTCGCTCAAACCTTTAGGAGAAGTAGGGCCTGTAATAGATGCCGGAGGGCTGTTTGACTACGCGCGCCAAACGGGAATGATTGCTGCTCGCTCTTAACTTTTAAAACCCCTGCAATGTAGGGTGTACCACCGGGCGCACCTTACAAATATCTCCCAGCTCAAACCGCTCCCATCTAGGGTACGGGGAATTTTTTTCAAATCGACTCAATAAAATTCAATAAAATACGCTGGTGAGCAATGCCAAAAGGTCGCACATCTCCTGACTGCTCAGAAAAGCATTTTCCCGCCCGAATCTCCTCCGGTGTCAACAACTTCATATCCCACCCCTCAAGCAAAACTAAATCCTTGACATCCGCACTAAGTTGTGAATGAAAAACGTGGCGAACGACATCTTTTTCGACATCACAACAAAAAAAAGAAACACTTGCAGGAGCATAGCCAATTTCCTCTGATAATTCCCGCACTAGAGCAACTTCCGGCGTTTCCCCCGGTTCCAAGTGTCCGCCAAACAAAGCCCACTGTCCGGGATACCTGATGTGAGGAATATCGTCCCGCAACTGACAGAGAAACCTGCCCTCTCGGTACAAAATCGCGATCGCAACGTGAATTTTAGTCATAAGAAATTTTTACAACAAGCAATGTACGGAATTAATGGATTTAACGGATTTAACCTAGGGATATTCAGGAGAGAAGGAAGACGGAAGAAGTTATTTACGAGATAGAGGAGAAGTTGGTGTAGGGGCAGGTTAACCGCAATCTGTAATATAAACAAAAAAGCTGATAAACCAGCCCGGACGAGGCTATTATAGTCGAGCAACTTTTAGCATAAATAAACCTACCCACAGCGTTTGGGCGCAACTACAAACCTTTGATTTTTATGAAATTGAGGTACTTAATTATTGAACGAAATTAGGATCTTCATATTTTTATTTATTTGTCGCTGGAGTGCGCTTTAATTGTTCCATTTCCTCAACATAAACTTCACCTAAATCTTTTCCGGCCAATTCCTTCAGAGTAATACTCTTGTAGCGGACTTCTCCCTTGAGCAACACTTCATCGCCAAGCTGGGGCAAATCTTGCTTGGTTAAAATCCAAATACTGCCAGTACCATCGTCAAGTTGATAAGCCGCATTTCCTACAAAGGGAGCGCGATTTTCCACCTTTCCTCGAAGATAAACTTCAGCATCCACTTGCCGCTTTTGTTGAACGTCGCCAATGCTAGCAACATTAAAACCAAGATTAAGTTGAGACAGGGGTAAATTGCCGCAACTGAAAAAACCGCTGGCGAGGATTAGCGACAAAGAGCCGGTGCAGAATCTTTGAACCCAAACTTGCTTAACTGCAGTAGTCATTGGTCAACTGATTTGAGATGTGAGATACGACTTACTTTAACAGAATCCCCAGAATCGATCGCAAGTAAGAAATTTCTCTAGTGTAGTCCTTGGCGGGGATTAAGCTAAAATCTAAAGTCGTCAGCCCCTAACCCAGAGTCTACAATGGATGCCAAAACTGCTCAAATACTAGATGGCAAAGCTTTAGCGACAAAGATTCAAACCGAGCTGAGCGATCGAGTCCGCGCCCTACAACCCCAAAAGGGGCGTCCTCCCGGACTTGCCGTGCTGATGGTGGGCGAAAACCCAGCTAGCGCAGCCTATGTCCGCAATAAAGAGCGAGCCTGCGCTAAAGTTGGCATAGCTTCCTTCGGCAAGCATTACCCCGCAAATGCTACTCAAGCCGAACTAGAACTTGCAATTCGTGCACTCAACGAGGACGATCGAGTTGATGGCATTTTAGTTCAATTACCGCTACCAGAGCACTTAGACGCAATTTCGCTGCTGTACCAAATTGCCCCCGACAAAGATGCTGACGGACTTCACCCTGTAAATTTAGGCCGTCTCGTGCGCGGGGAGCAAGGTTTGCGGAGTTGTACTCCCGCCGGAGTGATGCGGTTATTGCAGGAATACCAGATTGATTTGAAAGGAAAAAATGCCGTTGTTTTGGGACGGAGTATTTTGGTGGGTAAACCGATGGCACTGATGCTATTAGAAGCCGACTGCACTGTTACTGTAGCTCATTCGCGATCGCAAAACTTAGAATCTATTACCAATCAAGCCGATATTCTAATAACCGCAGTCGGCCGCACAGAAATGATTACAGCTAATATGGTTAAACCCGGATCAGTAGTAATTGATGTCGGTATCAACCGCGTCGTCAACCCAGACGGTACGAGTCGTTTAGCCGGAGATGTAAACTTTGATGCTGTTAAAACAGTAGCCGAATTTATCACGCCGGTACCGGGAGGAATCGGGCCGATGACTGTTGCTATGCTTTTGGAAAATACCGTTTCTAGTTATATTGAATGCGGTTCTAATTGAATTATGACCCACTTGTGAGCCAGTATTGGCTCAAGTAGGGTTAGTAATCTACCAACAGACAAAGATTTTAACTATGGCTTTAAAACCGGATGCGTCAGGAACATTGCGCTTAATTGGCGACAACACCTCGGAATTCATTCAACTTTTTCCTGCAGATCTAACAAATTTTCCTTTAGGAGCTTGGGCGCTCGATGGCGACGATACAGTAAATGGCTCAGAGGCTAGCGAGTTAATCCTCGGAAATGAAGGGGAAGATATTCTCACAGGTTTTGCAGGCAACGATGCTTTATTTGGGGGAAAAGGAAGAGATGCCTTGTTTGGACAGGAGGGGAATAACTCCCTCAATGGTGGTCTAGATGCTGATTTTCTTCTTGGAGAGGCTGGCGATGATATTTTATTTGGAGGGAGAGGCAATGATTTGTTATCCGGCGGAGATGGAAATAATACTCTGGTTGGCGGCTTGGGCAGAGACTTCTTAGAGTGTGGGTTGGGGAATAATTTATGCGTTCTGGGAATAGATGCTGCCACTACAGAGATCAATTCTAGTGATATAATTGAAAGTTTTGATTCTGATTTGGATCGCATTGGATTAGCGAGTGACTTAACGGTCAATGATATAGTGTTGGAGCCGGTACAGAATGTGGCATTAACATATACTTTCGATCTGCCACAAGCTTTACAACCATTACTTCCTCCAGGTCCGGCAGACGCATTTAGCGGATCTGCTTCAGGCACTCAACTCAGAGGTGGAATTAGCGGAGTTTATTCAGGAACTCTAATCAGAGTCAGGAATTCTAATGCGATTTTAGGTTTTGTAGAGAATGTAACCCCAAATGAAGTTCAAAGCAGGATTGTTTCCGTTCAGGCTTTCTAACTAAATTCAGGACAATTACTCCTGGACTGACAAACTTATCATACAGCAGATTCCATGTATATAGGATAGACTCTATAGAAATCCTACATAAGTCGTAATTTTTTTACCCCACCCCAACCCTCCCCAAACTCGCGGGGAGGGAGTAAGAAATTCACAATGATTTAGGATTGCTATATAAATTCATACTGCTGCTTGAGATAGAGTCTAAACTTTTGCTCCAAATATGTCCCCACAGCCTTTCCGTCGGTGATGCCGTAAAGCAGAGGTTCCAGATGTTGAGACTCGGCTGCTGAAAATATTGCCGCCTCAGAACAAAGAATTTCTACGGTCAGAGCCGTCATAGGGAGTTTGCGTGTATCTGCGGTTAAAAAATCAAAATTAGCCAAAAAACAGAGGGCGGGTTTTGCATAAAACTGGACCGCAAAAGTCCAATTTTATGCTCTAAACCCGCCCTCGCCAAACTCCCTTAATAAGCGTCTTGCAATTCGTAGAAATCAGGGGAAATGTAATCTTTCCGCAGTGGCCAGCCTACCCAATCTTCGTTCATCAAAATCCGTTTTAGATTCGGATGTCCTTCATAGACTATGCCGTACATATCGTAGGATTCCCGCTCTTGAAAGTCGGCTGCTTTCCAAATCCAGTAGACTGATGGCACTCTGGGATCTTCGCGCGGTACGAATACTTTGACGCGGACTTCTTCAGGCTTGGAAGCATTGTCTGTCAGTTTAACCAAGTGGTAGACGCTGACTAAATCTTGTCCCGGCCCTTGGTCGTAGGCGCACTGGCACTGCATATAATTAAACCCGTAGGCATACAGTGCTGTTGACATCGGAATTAAGAATTCTCGATCGACCTTTAATATCTCCACGCCCAAATTATCGGCCGCTAAAGCTTCGTGTTCAAACCCATTCTGAGTCAACCACTGGGAAACCTTCCCGGCTTCAACAATTGCAGATTCTGTCTCAGCCACGGTTTACCTCCTGTTTTTGTCCTGCAAGCAGGGCCGGCGGTACTGGCATTCCCATTGCTTCTGTCAATTCCTTCGGCGGCGCTATCCGGCCTGGAACTGACAAGTATTTGCCGTCCAAAATATCGTCTACTACTTTCATTTTGTGGGGTCTGGTGTAGTAGCGGTGGGTTGGCAGCAAATTGGCCCGTTCTTGCATGGAATTGTTGGCGATTTTTTTCCGCAGTTTGATAATTGCGTCAATAATCGCTTCTGGGCGGGGGGGACAGCCGGGGATGTACACGTCTACAGGAATCAGTTTGTCAACGCCTCTGACTGCTGTGGTGGAGTCCATGCTGAACATTCCGCCGGTGATGGTGCAAGCGCCCATCGCGATCACGTATTTTGGTTCCGGCATTTGTTCGTACAGCCGCACCAAGATGGGGGCGTACTTCATGGTAATTGTGCCGGCGGTGATGATCAAGTCGGCTTGCCGGGGGCTCGATCGCGGTACTAGACCGAATCTGTCGAAGTCAAAGCGCGATCCGATCAAAGCTGCAAATTCGATGAAGCAGCAGGCCGTGCCGAAAAGCAGCGGCCACAGGCTCGAAAGTCTCGCCCAATTGTAGAGGTCATCCACTGTTGTCAGGATGACGTTCTCTGAGAGTTGGGAGGTGACTTCGGGGCGCTCGACTGGGTTGATCAGGGCTTTTTGTGATTTGTCAGAACTTAAGACCATTCCAAGGCTCCTTTGCGCCATGCATAGACAAGAGCAATAACGAGGATCGTGATAAAAAACAAGGCTTCGATGAAAGCCAACAGTCCTAGCTGGTTGAAAGCAACCGCCCAAGGATAGAGGAAGACGGTCTCTACGTCGAAGATGACGAAGACCAGGGCGAACATATAATATCGGATGTTGAACTGAATCCAGGCTCCGCCGATCGGCTCGACGCCGGATTCGTAGGTAGTGCGTCGGTCGTAGGGACGACTTTTGGGGCGCAGTACCTTAGACGCCGTGAGGGCGAGGATAGGGACTAGGCTGGAAATTAACAGGAAGCCTAAGAAATACTCGTAGCCGCTGAGTGCAAACACGGTGAATAATTACTGCCTAGGTGAAAGGGTTCTGTAACTTGTCTGTTACATTATATAGATTTTGGGTAGCTAAAATTACGGGTGGTTGAGATTAATCGTCCATCTTCTGCAATAATTTTTAATGTATATTTTAAGATTAGCTTACCTACTCTTTTGGAGCTATGAGCGATCGAGCCACTGAAACTAAAACCCTCGATCGGCACGAGTGCCGCGCCTGCGGCTACGTCTACGATCCGAAAAAGGGGAATCCTAAAAATGACATTGCCCCGGGCACGGCTTTTGAAGATTTGCCCCAAACTTGGGTCTGTCCCGTTTGTGCAGCGCGCAAGTCGATGTTTCAAAATCTCGGTCAGATGGAAGGGGTATCGGGATTTAAGGCAAATCAGCGCTACGGTGTCGGTGTCAACGGCATGACCGAAGGTCAGAAAAGTTTGCTGATTTTTGGCGGCTTGGTCGTTGGTTTCTTGTTGTTACTTAGTATGTATGGTTTGCAGTAAGACGATTGTGAGATTTTGGCAACGAATTGTAATGTTATTGGCCGCTGCCCTCATCTGTACGAGTTGCAGCACCATCGGTTCTGTGAGTTACAACCCCTGGCAAGTGATTTCCTTGCCGACGGAAGCTAATTTGCAGGATATTGCCTTTACGGGCAATCCTCAGCACGGCTGGGTTGTGGGTTCTGAGGCGACTTTGCTCGAAACCCTTGACGGTGGCACTAGCTGGAAGTCTATAGCACTGGATATCGACGACCCGAGGTCGCGTTTTGCATCGGTGAGTTTTTCGGGTTCCGAAGGCTGGATTGTCGGCCAGCCTTCGGTTTTGCTCCACACAAACGATGAGGGCAAGTCTTGGACGCGGATTGCTTTGAGCAGTCAGTTGCCCGGTTCTCCGAGTACGATCGCGGCTTTGGGTCCGAATTCCGCCGAGATGACCACCGATGTGGGGGCGATTTACCGGACTTCTGACGGCGGCAAAAATTGGAAAGCTGTCGTGCAGGATTCTTTTGGGGTAGTTCGCAATATCAACCGTTCTGAAGACGGGCAGTATGTTGCGGTTTCCTCGAAGGGCAATTTCTACTCGGTCTGGAAACCAGGACAAGAAGCTTGGGAACCTCACAACCGCAATAGTTCTCGCCGCCTGCAAAATATGGGCTTTACCAAGGATGGGCGTTTGTGGATGCTTGCCCGCGGCGGTCAGATTCAGTTTAGCGACCCGTCCAATCCTGAAGGTTGGGGAAAACCTTTTTTTCCCGATCGCAAGGCGAGTTGGGGTTTGCTGGACATGGCTTACCGGACTGATAATGAAGTTTGGGTAGCCGGCGGCGGCGGCAATTTGCTGTGCAGTTTGGACGGTGGCAAAACTTGGCTAAAAGACCGCGAAGTAGAAGATGTTCCCGCTAATTTTTACAGGATTGTCTTTATGGGGCCCGATCGCGGATTTGTGATCGGTGCGAGCGGTACTCTACTTAAATATCAAGGTTCAGCGCAAGCGGCTTGATAGTAGAATAGTAATAGAGATTGTCTGTCAATTTGTTGTTGAAAGGAGGATTCTAAATGGCTGGTACAACTGGAGAACGTCCGTTTGGGGACATTATTACAAGTATCCGTTATTGGGTAATTCACAGCATCACCATTCCGGCTTTGTTTATTGCTGGATGGCTGTTTGTGCAAACGGGTTTGGCTTACGATGCTTTCGGAACTCCTCGCCCTAACCAGTATTTCACACAGCAGCGGGAAGAAGTGCCGATTATCTCGGATCGCTTTGAAGCTAAGAAACAAGTAGATCAGTTCATTGCCAAGTAATTTAACAAGGATTTGGAAAAATGACGAGCAGAACCCCAAATAATGAGCCAATTTCGTATCCGATTTTTACGGTGCGCTGGTTGGCCGTTCATACTTTAGGTGTCCCAACAATTTTCTTTTTGGGCGCGATCGCAGCAATGCAATTTATTCAACGATAGGAGTTTACAATGCCTGAGCGCGTTCCTAATCCCAACGAGCAGCCTGTTGAGTTAAACCGGACTTCTTTGTATTTGGGTTTGTTGCTGATTTTTGTTTTGGGTATTTTGTTTTCCAGTTATTTCTTTAATTAACTGGTGTTTGAGTTTGCTTTTGATAGTTCGATCGAATGTGTTTAGCTGTGAATTAGTGAGGTGATGGCTATGTTTAGTGAAAGTGGCAGAATTCCTTTGTGGCTGGTAGCTACTGTCGCAGGCCTCGGTGTTCTGAGCATTGTGGCTCTTTTCTTCTACGGTGCATATGCCGGTTTGGGTTCTTCGATGTAAGGAGAATCAAGCTTATTTTCGGCTTTTAACCCCCCTTGAAAAAGGGGGGTTTTAATTATGAGAATTGTATTGGTAAAGCGGGGATAACTGTTATCGAAAGTGTGGCTTTTTTGGCAAGTTTATGAGAATTTAATTATCGGGTGAGAGGGGGATTTTTGGTGGTTGGGTGGAGATTTGCTCAATCAACTGCTGGCCTTGCGGGTTCACCAAGAACCCCAAAATCGCTCGCCACTAGCCGACGATGGCTAAGAGAGTATGACCCGATCGTGAAATTAGCCAAAAGTTGCGAGTAGAATGGTGCAAGAGCCGATCGCTCGATCGTAGTGCACAGCGAAATATGACCCCACCGCCGCCGCCCCGCAAACCTCAAACCGTCTTGGGTGCGATTACCCAAGCAGTCCAGACTATTGCCAAGGTTAATTTTAACCAGCTAGCCCTGAAACCAAATGCCAAAGTACCCGAACTGTGGGTACAGGATGCCGGTGCAGCTAAAGCTGAGGTTTATCCGCTGTTGGGCGATCGATATTTGTTAGGTCGATCGTCCAAATCTTCAGATATTGTAGTTCGCAATCCCGTGGTCAGTCACGTGCACTTATCCGTGTCGCGCGATAGTCGGCGGCGGACTCCTTTTGTCATCAAAGATGAAGACTCCACAAACGGCATTTACAATGGCAAAAGGCGAGTTAAAACTATGTCCCTGCGTCACGGAGACGTGTTAACTTTAGGGCCACCGGAACTAGCCGCCGCTGTCAGAATTCAGTATGTATATCCGCCACCTTGGTATGTGCAACTGGTGCGTTACAGCTTTTACGGCGTCAGCGGCATCACCGCTTTGATTGCGGTATTGGTAGGGATGGAATCGACAAAGTTTCAAGTGCGGCCTCTGCCCAGAAGTATCAATGGCCCCGTGATTGTTTACGCCCGCGACGGGCAAACTCCGCTGCGTCCTCCTCAGAATAACGCTCACTTAGAATTAAAAAAATTGCAGGATTTTTCGCCTTATTTATCCAAGGCGGTACTTGCTTCGGAAGACAGCCGGTACAATTGGCATTTGGGGGTAGATCCGATCGGAGTTTTGCGCGCGCTGTTGACCAATGTTCGCGGGGGAGGAATTCGGGAAGGCGGCAGCACTGTGACGCAGCAGTTAGCGAGGAGTTTGTTTCGAGATTATGTGGGAACTCAAGATTCGGCTGGACGCAAGTTGCGGGAAGCTGTAGTTGCCCTGAAACTGGAGAATTATTACAGCAAAGATGAGCTGCTACTGACTTATTTAAATCGCGTGTTTTTGGGAATTGACCTTTACGGTTTTGAGGATGCGGCTCGGTTTTATTTTGGGAAATCGGCGAGGGATCTAACTTTGTCAGAGGCGGCAACTTTGGCGGGAATTTTGCCGGCGCCAAACAGTTTTAATCCGATTCAAAATTATCAGTTGGCGGTGCAGTACCGCGATCGAGTAATCGAACGGATGCGGGCTATGGGGACGGTTTCTCA
This sequence comes from Microcoleus sp. Pol14D4, assembly GCF_036701245.1. Taxonomy (NCBI): domain Bacteria; kingdom Bacillati; phylum Cyanobacteriota; class Cyanophyceae; order Oscillatoriales; family Microcoleaceae; genus Microcoleus; species Microcoleus sp. Pol14D4. Next base: position 250,090 of record NZ_JAUBQM010000002.1, on the reverse strand, counting down.
GGAAGAAGCCGATCGCGCGAGGCGATCGCGAATTGAGATCAATCCCAAAGCTCGCGAATTTTTGCAAAGTACGATCGCTCCTTATTTCTACAGTTATGTATTTGATGAGTTAGAGTTTTTGCTGGGGGAGCAGTTAGCCAGAGAAGGCAATTTTATTGTAGAAACAGGTTTGAACCCCAGGCTGCAAAAGTTGGCGGAAAGTTCCCTCAGAAATGCTGTTGAAAATGCGGGAGCAAGTGCAGGTTTTTCTCAAGGAGCAGTGGTAACTCTCAATACTGCAACCGGAGAAGTCTTAGCTTTAGTTGGGGGCGTAGATTATTTGAAAAGTCAGTTTAATCGGGCTACTCAAGCTTTGAGACAGCCCGGTTCTACATTTAAGATTTTCACCTATGCAGCCGCCCTGGAACGGGGAATCTCAGCCGATAAAACTTATTCTTGCGCTCCCCTTTCCTGGGGCGGACAAACTTACAGCGGCTGCGAGAGAACCAGCGGCAGTGCTGATATGTATCGGGGTTTAGCACAGTCGGAAAATGCAGTTGCTTTGAGAGTAGCACAGGATGTCGGTTTAGACAATGTAGTGCAAATGGCTAGACGTTTGGGGATTACTTCTGAACTGCGTTCTAACCCGGGTTTAGTGTTAGGTGAAAGTGAAGTTAATGTGTTGCAATTAACTGGTGCTTTCGGGGTTTTGGCAAATCGGGGTTTGGGAAATCGTCCCCACGTAATTAAGCGAATTATTGACAGTAGCGATTGCAAAGATAGAAATAATTTTAACAGTTGTCGGGTGATTTATGACTATCAAAAAGATGGCATTGCCAATCGGCAGTTAGTATCTGAAGCCGTAGCGGATACGATGACTGATATGCTGCAAGGTGTGGTGCGGGGAGGTACGGGTAGCAGTGCTGCTTTGGGGTTGGGAGAAGCTGGAAAAACAGGCACAACTAATGATAATAGAGATTTGTGGTTTGTCGGTTATATTCCGAGTCAGCAACTGGTAACAGGAGTTTGGTTGGGAAATGATGATAATTCTCCGACTGCCGGAGGTAGTGCAAATGCTGCTCAGTTGTGGGGGGAGTATATGCGGCAGGTGGCGCGTTGAGTGGATGCGGGGATGGGATGAATTTTGATACGGCATTGAAATTATCCAATTTAAATGCGGTACAGCTTGTCAACTCAATCTCCAAATCCTAAACCCATAACCCATGAAAAACAGATGCTGCGATTGTTTTTCTAAGAGGGCGCGCCCGGTAACAATCCCCGCGAGCAATGACATCAATACGTTATTGATTCCCAGGCTGATGAAGCTTAACTGAGCGAGGATGTTTTCAGGGCTTGGGTTGGTCGTTGCCAAAGCGATCGCACATATTTTAATTTTAAAAAAAATAGCCCAAATTTAATCATTATTCATACTTCCGACCGCGCCACTGAGTAGGCTGATTTAAAGCAGAAATGAGAATTCGCAAAAACGCCAGCGGATCGGCCAAAGGTGACAGCCAAAACAGCCATTTACCCGATGCCCCAGTTGTATCGTAGGAAGGTGCGATCGCCAAACACAAAGCCGATCGCACCGCAACTAAAAATACATTCAATCCCAACAGCCAAAAGTGCGGAAATACACCAACCGGCGGCAGCGAACCAAACAGCAAATAGCACAACACAATCGGCACCGGCAAACCTTGAACCGCCAGCAACAGCCACAAATCGCCCCAAATTTGACCGCCAGAAGCAGCATCTTTCAAATCGAGCGATCGACCCCATTCATTCCAAGTCTCGATCGCCCCCTCATACATCCGCACCTTCAACACCTTAGCCCCGTCCAAAAAGCCCACCTTAAAGCCCTTAGCAGCCGCATAGCGAGCCAGAGTCACATCATCGCAAAAAGAACCCCTCGCGACCTCATAGCCCCCTAATGCCACCAAAACCTCGCGCCTGCACAAGAAACACTGACCGTTCGCCATCACCCGTTCCGGCACATCCCCGCCAGTCCCCGTCGGCCCGAACCGATAAACCAAAGTCATTAACAAAGCAGGTTGCAGCCACAACTCCCCCGGATACTTGAGGATAAACTGCGGAGAGAGCGAAATCAGATCGTAATTTCCAGCTTTCGCCGTTTTGAGCAAACTCGCAATCAAACCCGGATGCGGCACAGTATCCGCATCTATCCCCAAAATCCACTCGCACTTGGCGGAACTTGCCAAAAAACCCGCATTCAGCGCCCAGGGACGCCCTACCCAACCCGCCGGCAGCGGATCGTCGTTAATCAAGCGAAACCGGGGGTCTTTTTGTGCGGCTGCTTTGACTAAATCTCCGGTTCCGTCTACAGAATAGCTGTCAACCACAATTACTTCTCGGAGTTCGTAACTTTGGCTGGTTAATCCTTCCAAACAAGGCGAAATGCGATCGGCTTCGTTCAAAGTCGGTACTACCGCAGTACAAGCACCCAACATATCCAGCGTCGGCGAATCCGGTTCCAGGGGCGGGATGCGCGATGGGCCTTTAATTAAGCGCGACATCAGAATGACTGCAGCGGGCAATTGCAGCAGCAGAAGTGCGACAGGGATGATAGTTGTCAGCGGTTGGGAGAACACGTGAGGGGCGATCGCGAAAACCATACTATTGAATAATTGAATAATTGGGAATGACTGACGGGATATGGCTTGGGAGCTTATTTACAGTTCTGGTAACTGAATATTAATTTAAAAATTTATTAACTTTTGACCTCAAACATATTACAGGAATTGGGAATGAAAAAATCGCCACTGAAAAACCCGGTTTCTTGTAGAAACCGGGTTTTTAAACTAGCTCAAAATTTAGTGTAAATTTTTGCTAAATCAGCCGCAGTTACTTGCTAGCAACTCACTTACGCAACACGCCCACGGGCTGAGGTGGAATTTCAGCCGTGATAACAGATGTATCCAAAGACGGCATTGTTTCGGTTACGTCACCTGCTGCGGGTTTAGCGATCCAGCTTAACGCGATCGCCGGAACTACGCCCAGAAGCACCGCTAGCGATGTCGGGAACCAGAACCGAGAATCCAACGAAGTTACAGTGATAATTGCTCCGAAAGCAAAGTTTACCAAATAAACAATTAAGGGCAAACCCAATTCCGATCGCTCTAATTTAATCGGTGTTTTTCTCCACAAGAAAGCTGCTACAGACATAAATAGCGCCCCCGTACCCATCCAGCCGGCCAAATTGCGGTAAGGCATCCCAAAGAAAGCCCCAAGTTCCTCAAACTCCCAAAAAGGCACAGAAGTTTGACTCATCGCCGGATCTAGTACAAAATCCCAAGCTGTTAGCAGCAAAGCACCCAGGGCGATCGCCCCTATTTGGCGCACCCAGTTGAGTTCACTTTTACCGCCAGCTACTCCAGCGCGAGCAATTACATAGGAAACCAGTCCCAGATAAAACCACGAGAGGGGAATTGTAAACGGAACCAGCCCTGCAATTTTGTAACCTAAACCGCTCAAATAGTGGTAGTGGCCGAAGGGAAAACCCGTACTCGTTCCCAACAACTCGCTACTCAAGGACAAAAACACAGAAGGCAGTAAAAAAGCCAGAGTTGCACCCAAACCCAACGTCCGCAAGGCATAGAGAGCAACCGCTGCAGCACCAAAGATGATATAAACTACTCCACCCCCAGCCATCCCCCACTGGAATAGCGTTTGCCCTGCTGGTGGCAAACTCATCACCAATTCGGGACGGGGTAAAATCAGCAGCAACCCTGCCAATCCAAAAGCCATTGACAAGACGTGGGCAATCAGGCAAAAGCGCTCAGCAATCAAAAGTTGCTTCATGGGACTCCTCGAAAAAATATTAGATGCAAAAAGCACTCTTAACAGTTTACAAACTTTAACAAAAAACCAACTGCATTTGAGTCAGTTGTCTGTTGTCTGTTGACTGTTGACTGTTGTCTGCCAGCCCGATGCCCGATGCCCCATCTTAAATTACTGCCAATTGCCCACAAGCACGAAAGGTGCCCAGAAATACGGATTCTGATACTCAGGGTTTTTCAGCAGAGTTAATTGAGCGTTGCGGAGGGCTTCAGCTTTGCTGGTTTTAGAAGAAGCAAGCTGCCGGTAAAACTCAGTCATAAAGATAGCTGTAGATTCGTCGTTGACTTGCCAAAGGGTGGCGGCGGTGCTGCGGGCACCCGATCGAATTGCGGCCCCGGCCAAACCCAAAGCCGCGCGGTTATCGCCCGAAGCAGTTTCGCAAGCACTCAAAACCAAAAGTTCGATCGCCTGTTGTCTCTCACCAGTGCGGGCTCGCAGCAGTCGATCGAACTCCTTAACATTCACTTTCTGATCCCAAGTCACAATAAAAGTATCCGCCGCGTTCGAGCTAAACTGACCGTGAGTTGCCAAATGGACGATCGGGTAAGACACCGCTTTAATTCGATCTTGCAACCGCCCGCTGACAAAATCTTCATTCAGCAGCGAACTCGCCGGCATCTCGGCTGCAATTTGTTCAACTTCCTCCTTCACCCCCGGCAAAGCCGAGAAGCCTTGACGCGCTTCGGAGAGGGCAGCGGTGAGCACTTTTAACTTGACTTTGTTCAGCGGTTTCGGTGCTAGCAGTTGCAATCCCGGCGCCAAAGCAATACTGTATTTTTCTACTAAAAACTTTTCACCGTCGTGGAGCACCGCCATCGGCAGATTTCGCAAATAACCGTCGAGCACAAATACCAGGGTTTTAATCCCAGCAGCGGTCAAATCCGCCTCTGCGGGGCGGATTAACCAGTCATAAACCTGTTCAACGGGTTGCCTCCTGTTGCGCGGGAAAGATGCAGGCCTGATGGTATTTTTGGCTTGTCTGAAGGCAGTTTCCAACTCGGCTTGAGACTTCACAGTAGTGTAGCGGCGCAGGGGTTTGCCGGGAATTGACAAAATTACCTCCAAACGATCGCTCAAAATAATCGGATAAATCACCGCCGCTGTCGGATCGATTTCCTCGATCGACTTTGGTTTAGCATCAGCGCAAGCATCCCGAAAAAAGTTGTCCAATTCCGCCAACTGCAAAGATTCCACCGTTTGGCGCGCTAGTTTCAACTTAGCTTGACTGGGAGATTCCTCTTGCAAAAGCAGCCCGACTAATTCCCGATAAACCGGTTCGGCACTTTCCCGAAACGAAAATTGGACTTCGGGATTGACTGTCACCAAATCGCCCCGCAAAGAAGACAGTACATTCACAGCTTGAGTATATTGAGCGATCGCCCCTTCTGTATTCCCCTGAGCTTTCCGAATCCGTCCCAGTTGCCAAAACAATTGGTAAGCAATATCCGGAGATTGAAACGCCGGTGCTAAACTCAAAGCCTGAATTGTGATATTTTCCGCAGTCTGATACTGCTGTTGGATTTCCGATAGTTTGCCTTTAGCTGCCAGAATATAAGCTTGTATTCGTTTGTCGCCCAAACTGTTTGCTGGTTCGACAGAGCGATCGAGCATTGTGTCAATCTCGCTTAAACTCAAAGTTTTCGCTGGCGATTGAGCTAATTTCATCAAGCTTTGAGCTAGATTAATTTGAGCGTAAAGTCCAGCGCGGTTCGACCCAAATTGAGCGACTTGAGGTTCGAGAGAACGCCACAAAACCTCTGCCTCAGACCAATCTTTGCGATCGACCAACAAACTCAATTGGTTTAACTTTGCTTGAATTTGTAGGAGCGATCGCTCCGGCATCGCCTGGGCAGATCGAGCATAATACTCTAGGGCAAAGCGTTCCCAATCACCGCGCTGTTCTGGTGTCAAACCCGGTTTATTGCTTTTAGCCCGTACCGTATTGCCCAGATTGAGATAAATTGCAGCCTCCTCTGGTCGGGAACCTAATTTTTGGGCTGCTTCGAGTCCAACCGACAGCACATCCTGCGATCGTTCCAGTTGTCCCAAAACCCGCAGTACCCGCCCTAAAGCATGAATTCCCCGGACTTGTTCGAGAGACACAGGCTGATTTTTCAAAGTTTCCAAACCCGCTGCCGAAATTTCGCAAGTTGGGTTTTCCAACTTGAAAGAAGCTAACAGCATTTTGCAAGCTCTAGGGTAAAGTCCGAGAATTTCCCAAGCCCGACTTTGATTAATTTGAACTTGAAAAAGTTGATTCTTTCTATCAATTTGCTCGAAAATTTTAGCAGCTTGCGTCCAAATCTCGATCGCATCTTGAGTCTGACCGCGTTCGAGTTGCAACTGTCCTTGAATGTTGAGAGTTTCAGCCAAAATCCGCTGCTGTTCGGGAGTTTTTGCCTGTGTTCGCACAACAGACAAACTGGAATTTACAGCTTTTTCTGCTTCTTCCCAAAGCGCCAACTGCCCGTAGGTTGCAGCTAAATTGCTCAAAGCTGTGGCGCGATCGAGATTTTCACCTTTTGCCTCAAACTGCGCCGCCGCTTGCTGCAACAAAGGCACAGCTTCCGAAAAACGTTCCTCTCGGTAAAGAGTTCGAGCTTGTCGGACAAGCTGCACCGCTGGTGGTGGATTAACCTGAGCAACTCCGGGAGGAATCGCAACTGCTAGCAGACAGGAAATCACAAATAACAGAATTACTTGCCGGAGCGATCGAGAAAAATTCATATGTAAAAAATAAAATTACAGCCGCAGACACACATACTAACTAACTCAAATCCATCTTATTCTTTATCTGCGTTAATCACCCTACATCTGCAGATAAAAAAAACAATTTCAACGCGGCACACAACCAGAATTCTGCCGATGATTGCGAGAGTCAGCAGCATTACCCGGATTATATCCAACAAGAGTTACCTCCCCTTTCGCATTCAGCACCCAACCTTGCGCCGGAACAACTTCGTCTTGCCGAATGCCTTCTTCCCTCGAACCTCTTCCCCCCTCGATCTCAATCCCTTCTTCTTGATTCCCTCTTCCTGCCTCTTCCACCCACGGCAACGGCGCTGCAGCACTGCTGAGAACATCATTAGGACTTGGTGGCACTCCTCCTTTCCCAGTGACGGTAAATGCGCTATTTGCCCCTTGCGTGCAGGGATTTGCAGCAATTAACGCAGCCGGATCGACAACATTTTGCGGCAGTTCCACTAAACCCTGAGCGGGATTCACTCCAGAAGAACTAAATGTAACACTACCTTGCAAATCCGGGCCGCTACTTTGGGAAATCGCGGCGATGTCGCTGGTAGAAATTAAAGATGTCGGACTTGCTTGCAACGCTGCAAATTCAGCATCTGTTAATCCCAAACTCGCTCGCACCTGTTCGCGAGTGACTGAAGTAAACCCGAAAACATTGGGGACATTAATATTAACGCGACCACCTTGAGCCGATCGCGCATTAGCAGTAATATCGCTATTTTCCTTGGGTAAAGCCACCAGAATATCGCTTTTAAGGTTGATATTGCCACCATCAGAAATACTTGCATCAGTTGTAATCCTGCTCCCTCGGCGCAACTGAATATCCCGTGCTTCGAGGTTAATATTTGCTCCGGCGCCTGATTCCGTTCTCCCGTCAATGCTGCTTTGATTGTCAAGGGAAATTGAATCTGCTTTCACGTTAATATTACCAGCCCGTGCTGAACCCAGAGCTTGCAGATTAAGTGTTCCCCCATTGCGAAGAATCAATTCCCCGACATTGAGATTCAACGAACCTCCGTTAGCCGTAGCATTGGGATTTCTAACGCGAGATGCAATCCCAACGGAAGTCTGAATTTGACTGTTAAATTCACCTTGGCCCCCATTACCAATAATTTCTACACGCCCCGCATCAATCGTGATGCTTCCGGCATCTCCTTTGCCTAAAGATGCAGTAGAAATAAGTCCTCCATCTCGGAGAATTACTAAAGGTGTAGAAATGTTCATACTCCCTCCCCGAGCAGCAGAGTTGGTATCAGCGGAGATGAAACTAGGATTCCGACTGCCATTCGCCAAAACTCCAGAAATACCCTCTAGTCTGACTGACTCAGTAGCTTTAATTGTTAAATTACCTCCGGGCCCCCCAGTTGTATTCAACGGTTGGTTGCCCACAACTGAGCCGCTAGATAAACTAATTCCGCCCCCTTCAGAGATCCTCAACCGCTTCGTATCGATATAAATGTCTCCGGCTTTCCCATTAATGCTGATTGCGGTTGCACCAATCAAGGTTGCGACGGGACTTCGAGGAGGAGTCCGCAGCACTTCTACTGATTCCGAAGCTTTAATGTTGATATTCCCCGATGGTGCTTCACTGCGAGTGGTGCTGACGATCGCACTGCCATCGCGTATGATAAAACGTTCTCCCTCAAAGCTGATATTTCCTCCCTTACCCGTACTCCCCGCGAGTGTGCCGGTGTTGATCCCTGAACCGACCAGATCGAGAACCCTGGCACGGAGGGTCATATTTCCGGCGTTGCCAGCACCTAATGTAGCGCTACCCGATACGGTTCCATTGTCGATCAGCAGTTGTCCCGTATCGATTAAGATGTTTCCCGCATCTCCCATGCCAGCAGTGCTAGTTTCCAGTAGAATCTGTGGGTCAAAAGGGTTGATTCTTCCAGAGATTGTATAATTTTTGACAAAGTTTTGAAAGCTATCAAATCCAATCCCGATCAGTTCTACTGAATCGGTAGCGCGGATATTGATAGCACCTCCCGCGCCACTTCCGGCTGTCAGCGTGGAAATTTGCGCCCCACCTTGGGCCCGTAAATGTTGGGCGTTAATGTCGATGCCCCTACCATCGATATTTCCCAAAGTCAGTGCATAAATCCTGCCATTATTGAAGTTGACATTTCCACCTCGAATATCGACTTTGCCGCCACCAATTCCACTGGTATCGATCAGTGAGCCGTTGGTGATTTCAATATGACCAAATTTGGCAATTTTGTCATAGTTTAAACTTAATCCAAAAGAGGTTGCCCCCAATCCAACCATCCCCGGACTAGCGACGCTACCCAGCAAAATTTGTCCGGTTGATGCAGTGACACTTCCCTGATTTAATTCCAGCTCTCCCCCCACTAGGGCTATAGTTTGTCGGGGAGCAACTGCTAGGCCCATGTTATTGAAAATCGGCGGAATTCCTGGGGGTAATTGTGGTAATTTCAAGGTTGGTGCTACTGAATTGTTAATGATTTTTCCCGGATTTTCTCGAAAATTTAAACCGACAGGTATATTGACATTTAACAGCGGTACTAATTGGGGATTGCTGCTGCTGAATTGATAGCCATTATTAAAAACTACGCTATCTGCTGAACTTGCTAAAAATGAACCGCGCAAATCTAACCTCGCATTGGGGCCGAAAACAATCCCTTTTGGGTTAATTAAGAATAAGTTACTGTTTCCCAAAACTCCCAGAGTTCCTAAAATATTTGAGCAGTTTGAACCTGTAACACGGGTGAATATGTTGTTGATTCCGCTGGGATTGGCAAAATAGGCTCCCCGCCCTTCACGGATGTTAAATTCGCGTAAACTGTGAAAGAGGTTAACGCCGCGAGTTGCACCGCCTTCTATTCTGTCCGAGGGTAAATTATTAATCGTGTCGCCAACTGTGCGCGAACTTTCTGCACCCAAGCTATTATCGGGGATGATTTGAGCGATCGCAGGGAAAGGACACAGCAGTAAAAATGCAAAAAATAGGGCGGAAGATTGGCGGGACATCTTTGAAGTCTGGTTCATTTAATTTTAGGAAAATAGCGAGGGGTTAGCTAAAACCTAAAGAGTATCTATCGAGGTACGCAAACACCCGTAGGTTTCGGACTGCGAAGAGATGCACCACCACCAGAATTATAGGCTACCAGCCTGACTTGTCCTCGATCGTCCATTACCCAACCTTGAGCGGGAATAATTTCTGTTGGCCGAACTTCTATGGATACTCTTTCGCCTTCTACTTGCTGACTTTGACCTACCGCTGGTTCTACCCAAGGGAACGGCGCTGCAGCACTGCTGAGGGCATCATTAGGACTCGGTGGCACTCCTCCTTTCCCAGTAGCGGTAAATTCGCTCTCGGCCCCTCGGATGCAGGGATTTGCAGCAATTAACGCAGCCGGATTCACCACATTTTGCGGCAGTTCCACTAAACCTTGAGCGGGATTTACCCCAGAAGCACTAAATGTTACAGTACCTTGCAAAGCCGGGCCGCTACTTTGGGAAATCGCCGCAATATCGCTGGTAGGAATTAGAGAAGTCGGACTTACTTGCAACGCTGCAAATTCAGCATCTGTTAATCCTAAACTACTCCTGGCTTGTTCGCGGTTAAGGCTTGTAAAGCCAAAGATATTTGGTACATTGACCGTAACTTGTCCGCCCCTAGCTGTGCGAGCATTAGCTGTAATATCACTATTCTCTCGCGGTAAAGCTACCAAAATATCGCTATTAATTCTGATATTACCGCCCTCAGAAATACCTGCATCCGTGGTGATTCTACTGCCGCGCCGCAACTGAATGTCTTGCGCTTGCAGGTTAATATTGGCCCCTGTGCCAGAGACAGTCGTGCCATCAATTATGCTTTTATTATCCAGGGCAACTGAGTTAGCTACAACGTTAATATTGCCAGCCCTACCTGTGCCTGAAGATTGAACGTTAACCACTGCACTGTCCCGAAGAATCAATTGATTAGCATTCAAATTCAACGAGCCTGCATTGCCGCTAGCAGTGGAATTTACAGCATTAAACGCCCTACCAGACGAGGCTTCAATTCCACTCCTCAACCCACTGTTACTCCCAATACCTTGCACTGCTAGGCGATCGGCATTAATTGTAATATCTCCTGCATCTGCTATACCCAAAGAAGCTGCAGAAATAACGCCGCCATTCTGCACAGTTAGTTTAGGTGTTGACAGGCGGATATCTCCACCTCTACCAGAACTTGCAGTTTGAGTAACAAAAGAACTTGCTACATAGCCCGCATTCTCCAAAAATCTTGACTCGCCGCTCACTTCTATAGACTCGGAGGCTTTCACAGTTAAATTTCCTCCCGTCCCCCCACTGGTAGAAAATACGACTTGGCCAAAAATAGCACCAGTCGTTAAACTAATTGTGGCTCCATTGGAAACACTCAGCCGCTTAGTGTCGATCGTAATATCCCCACCTTTTCCATTCGCATCAAAAGTATTCGTGCCGAGCCGAGTTTGCCCTAGACCTACAGGAAGACTACCCGATAATTCCACCGATTCACTCGCTTTAATCGCGATATTCCCCGATGCTCCATCACTAAGGCTGAAGCTGGCAAACGCACCGCCATCCCGCAGTATTAACCGTTGCGCTTCAACAGAGATGTTTCCGCCTTGACCAGTGCTTTCGTTCGTTGTTCCGTTATAGAGCGTTGAACTGACGAGTTCGACCGTGTTGGCGCGGATAGCCAGATTTCCGCCATTCCCAGCACCAAAGGTGGGGGCACCGCCCACTACCCCATTGCTCATCAACAGCCGTCCGGCTTCAATGTTAATATCTCCGGCTGCTCCACTGCCAATAGTGCTAGTGAACAGAACGATTTGCGAAATAAAGGGGTTGCCTGTTCCAGATGTCTGAAAATTTTCTGTAAGCTGCTGATAGCCCTCAATTCCCAACCCGATCATTTCTACTGAGTCAGTAGCGCGGATGTTGATATCGCTTCCTCTTCCCTCTCCCAGTGTGGAGGCGAAAATTTGCGACCCCCCCTCTACTCGTAAGTTTTGGGAATTGATGTCAATGCCTCTACCATTTATATTTCCGAGTGTCAGTCCATAAATTCCTGAACCGTTAAGATTAATATTTCCCCCTCGAATATCGACTTTCCCACCTCCTAATCCGCTGGTATTTATAAATGCACCGTTCATTTCAATATTGCCGAAGTTCTGAATATTTCGATAGTTTAAATTCAGACCTAAAGCTGTTGGTTCAAATTGCACTACACCTGGACTCTTGACACTACCTAGAAGAATTTGTCCGGTATAAGCAGTTAGATTTCCTCCTTGCAGTTGAATGTCACCGCCAATTAATGCTAAAGTTTGACCGGGGTCTACGGCCAAACCTAGTTTTTCAAAAGCAGGAATTTCTATGGGTAGTGGCGGTAAGGCTGATGTAGGAGCCTTTGTTTGGGAAGAGTTGACAATTGTGCCGGGATTGTCTCTAAATCTTAAACCTACAGGAATATTAATCGCTAACAATGGCACTGCATTAGAATTAGCTGCACTAAATTCAAATCCATTATCAAAGAGAATTCCGCTACCGGTTGCACCGACAAATGAGCCGCGCAAATCTAACCGAGCGTTGGGGCCAAAGACAATTCCTTTGGGATTAAGTAAAAATAAGTTGGCATTTCCTTGGACTCCCAAGACACCTAAAATATTAGAAGGATTGCCACCCGTAACGCGGGTGAAGATGTTGGTGATGCCGCTGGGATTGGCAAAATAGGCTCCCCGCCCTTGACGGATGTTAAATTCGCGTAAACTGTGAAAGAGGTTAACGCCGCGAGTTGCCCCGCCTTCTATTCTGTCCGATGGTAAGTTATTAATCGTGTCGCCAACTGTGCGCGAACTTTCTGCACCCAAGCTATTATCGGGGATAATTTGGGCGATCGCAGGGCCAGGAAACAGCAGTAAAAATGCAAAAAATAGGGCGGAAGATTGGCGGGGCATCTTTTAATTCCTGTTAATTTAGTATGAGGGAAATAGCGACGGTTTAGCTAAAACCTGAAGAGTACCTATTGAGGTACGCAAACACCCGTAGGTTTCGGACTGCGAAGAGATGCACCACCACCAGAATTATAGGCTACCAGCGTCACTTGTCCTCGATCGTCCATTACCCAACCTTGAGCGGGAATAATTTCTGTTGGCCGAATTTCTATGGGTGCTTTTTCGCCTTCTACTTGCTGACTTCCGCCTACCGCTGGTTCCACCCAAGGAAACGGCGCTGCTGCGCTGCTGAGGGCATCATTAGGACTCGGTGGCACTCCTCCTTTCCCCGTAACAGTAAACTCGTTTCCTGCCCCTTCTATGCAGGGATTAGCAGCAATTAATTGGCTGGGATCGACTACATTTTGCTCTAATTCTACTAACCCTTGAGCGGGATTTACCCCAGTAGTGCTAAACGTTACTGCTCCTTGTAAAGCTGGGCCAGCCTGTTGAGAAATAGCTGCAATATCGCTAGTGGGAAGTAAAGAAGTTGGATTCACTTGTAAAGCTGAAAATTCAGCATCAGGCAGCCATAAACTACTTCTGGTTTGTTCGCGGGTAACTGCTGTAAAACCAAAGATATTCGGGACATTTACTGTCACCTGGCCGCCCATAGCTGTGCGAGCATTAGCTGTAATATCGCTATTCTCTATTGGTAAACCTACCAAAATATCGCTATTAATTCGGATATTTCCACCATCAGAAATACCAGCATCAGTGGTAATTCTGCTACTGTGTCGCAACTGAATGTCTCGCGCCTTGATATTAATATTTCCACCGCCGCCAGAGTCAGTTGTAGCGTCGATACGAGCTTTGTTATCTAAGGCAATTGAGTCTGCAACCACATTAATATTGCCAGCCCTTCCCCTTGCCAACGCCTGAACATTAAGAGTTGCCCCATCCCGGACAATCAATCGATCGACATTCAGATTTACTGAACCCGCATTCCCCGTAGCGCTGGGATTAGTCACGCCACCCGCCGCCAAGCCAACGGAAGCCTGAATTGTACTATTAAATCCACCAGAACTCACAGTACCGATGAGTTCTACGCGACTCGCATCAATCGTAATATTTCCCGCACTTCCTTCGCCTAAAGACGCAGTAGAAATAAATCCTCCATTCCTCAGAGTTAGTACGGGTGTCGAAATGCGGATATCCCCTCCCTGACTGGATGAGTAGGTATCAGCGCCGAGGAAACTAGCAACCTGAGCGCCGTTCGCCAACACCCCTGAGATGCCTGCTATTTCTACTGACTCAGTAGCCCTGATGTTTAAATTACCACCCGGCCCACCATCTCTAAATATTTGGTTGCCAGAAATCCCGCCACTCGCTAAAGTAATCCAGGCTCCATCAGAAACAACCAAGCGCTTCGTATCAATATTAATGTCCCCCGATCTGGCATTATTATTGAGAGTGTTAGTAGCCAATATCGTTGGTATCAAAGTTCCAGGGAGGGTACGCAACACTTCTACGGATTCAGAAGCTTTAATGTTAATATTCCCCGACCCTCCGTTACTAAAGCTAGCGGTAGAAAGAGCGCCATTATCGCGCACTATTAACCGTTCCGCTTCAATATTGATGTCTTCTCCGTTGCCAATACTATTCTGGGTAACAGTAGTATTCACAAAAGAGCCACTGTCGATCGCCGAACTTGCTATCTCCACAGTTCTAGCGCGAATGTTCGTACTTCCCCCTGTTCCTGCTCCGAGCGTGGCGCTAAACGCTATAGCCCCATTATCCATCAGTAGCCGTCCGGTGTTGATTCTCAGATCTCCTCCTGCTCCGGCGTTAGAAGTACCAGCGAAGATCGCAATTGGCTGGTCAAAGGGGCTAAAGGTTCCAGAGGGCAAAACTTCACTTATAAACCCCTGAAACCTCTCCAATCCGATCCCGATGATTTCCACTGAGTCGGTAGCGCGGATGTTCGCATCACCCCCCGCACCCTCTCCCGAGGTTAGGGTTGATATTTGCGCTCCCTCCCGGAGTCGCAATTGTTGAGCGCTGATATCGATGTTTCTGCCATCAATATTTCCTAATGTTATGGCATAAATTCGCCCTCCACTTAGGGTGACATTTCCGCCTCTAATATCTACTTTGCCGCCACCGATTCCGCTAGTGTTAATTAGGGTTCCGTTTGATAAATGAATGTTGCCAAAGTTTTGAATGCTGTCATAGTTTAAATTCAGACCCAGTGGCGTTGATTCAAAGCTAACCAAACCCGGACTCTTGACGCTACCGAGGAGTATTTGTCCGTTACTGGCGGTGGCAATTCCTCCATTGAATTGGATATCTCCCCCTACTAGCGCTAAAGTTTGACCGGGGTCTACTGCTAAACCAAGTTTGTTAGAAACAGGAATTTCTACGGGCAATGGCGGTAAGGTTGGTGTGGGGCCAATTGCTTGGGAAGTGTTGATAATTGTGCCAGAATTTTCTCTAAATCTTAAACCCACAGGAATATTAATCGCTAACAATGGCACTGTATTAGCATCGGTCACACTAAATTCAAAGCCATTATCAAAGAGAACGCCACTACCAGTTGAACCAATAAATGAACCGCGCAAATCTAACCGCGCATTGGGGCCAAAGACAATCCCTTTTGGGTTAATTAAAAATAAGTTACTGTTTCCTAAAACTCCCAGAGTTCCTAAAATATTAGAAGGGTTGCCGCCCGTAACGCGGGTGAAGATGTTGGTGATGCCGCTGGGATTGGCAAAATAGGCTCCCCGCCCTTGACGGATGTTAAATTCGCGTAAACTGTGAAAGAGGTTAACGCCGCGAGTTGCACCGCCTTCTATTCTGTCCGAGGGTAAATTATTAATCGTGTCGCCAACTGTGCGCGAACTTTCTGCACCCAAGCTGCTGTCTGGAATGATTTGGGCGATCGCAGGGAAAGGACACAGCAGTAAGAATGCAAAAAATAGGGCGGAAGATTGGCGGGGCATCTTTTAATTCCTGTTAATTTAGCATGAGGAAAATAGCGAGGGATTAGCTAAAACCTGAAGAGTACCTATTGAGGTACGCAAACACCCGTTGATTTCGGACTGCGAAGAGATGCACCACCATGTGAATTATACGCTAACAGCGTCACTTGTCCTCGATCGTCCATTACCCAACCTTGAGCGGGAATAATTTCTGTTGGTCGGATTTCTGTGGATACTCTTTGACCTTCTATGCGCTGACTTCCACCTACCGCTGTTTCCACCCAATTAAACTGGCTAGAATTGCTGCTGAGAACATCATTAGGACTCGGTGGCACTCCTCCTTTGCCAGTGGCGGTAAATGCGCTATCGGCCCCTTGCGTGCAGGGATTTGCAGCAATTAATGCAGCCGAATCGACCACATTTTGCGGCAGTTCCACTAAACCTTGAGCAGGATTCACCCCAGAAGCACTAAATGTAACACTACCTTGCAAAGCCGGGCCGCTACTTTGGGAAATCGCGGCGATGTCGCTGGTAGGAATTAAAGATGTCGGACTTACTTGCAACGCTGCAAATTCAGCATCTGTTAATCCCAAACTCGCTCGCACCTGTTCGCGAGTGACTGAAGTAAACCCGAAAACATTGGGGACATTAATATTAACGCGACCACCTTGAGCCGATCGCGCATTAGCAGTAATATCGCTATTTTCCTTGGGTAAAGCCACCAGAATATCGCTTTTAAGGTTGATATTGCCACCCTCAGAAATACTTGCATCAGTTGTAATTCTGCTGCCTCGGCGCAACTGGATATCTCGTGCTTCGAGGTTAATATTTGCTCCGGGGCCGGATGCCGTCCTACCGTCAATGCTGCTTTGGTTGTCAAGAGAAATTGAATCTGCTTTCACGTTAATGTTACCAGCCCGTCCCGATCCCAAAGCTTGCAGATTGAGTGTTCCTTCATTGCGAAGAATCAATTCCCCGACATTGAGATTCAACGAACCTCCGTTAGCCGTAGCATTGGGATCTATAATGTCAGAGGCAATCCCAACGGAAGTCTGAATTTGACTGTTAAATTCACCTTGACCCCCATTCCCAATAACTTCTACACGACCCGCATTTATTGTGATGCTTCCCGCTTCTCCGCTGCCTAAAGATGCAGTGCTAATAACTCCCCCACCCCGGAGAGTCAGTACAGGTGTAGAAATGTTGATACTCCCTCCCCGATTAGCAGTATTGGCATCAGCACAGATGAAACTGGGATTCCGACTGCCGTTCGCCAAAACTCCAGAAAAACCCTCGACTGTTACTGACTCAGTGGCCCTAACTGTCAAATTACCTCCGGGCCCCCCAGTTGTATTCAACGGTTGGTTGCCCACAACTGCTCCGCTAGATAAACTAATTCCGCCTCCTTCAGAGATAATCAACCGCTTCGTGTCGATATTAATGTCCCCGGCTTGCCCATTCACACCGCTCGCAGTTGACCCAATTAAACTTGCTACGGGACTGCCCGTGGGAGTCCGAAGCACTTCTACTGATTCCGAAGCTTTAATGTTGATATTCCCCGCTCCTCCTTCACCGCGGGTGAGGCTGATCAGAGCAGCACCATCGCTCACGGTTAAACGTTCTCCCTCAAAGGTGATATTTCCTCCCCTACCCGTACTTCCCAAAAGTGGGCCACTGTGGATTGCAGAAGCGACCATATCTAAAACCCCGGCACGGATGGTAATATTTCCGGCGTTGCCAGCACCTAACGTGGTGGTAGTCAATGCGCTTCCATTGTCTATCAACAGTTTTCCCGTATCAATCGTGATGTTTCCGGCGGCTCCCATGCTATTAGTGCCAGTTATCAGCAGAAGTTGTGGGTCAAAAGGGTCGAAAGAGCCAGATACCGTATAATTACCACCAAACACTCTATAGTTATCTAATCCAATTCCGAGCGTTTCAACTGAGTCGGTAGCGCGGATGTTGATAGCGCCTCCGGCACCACTTCCTGCTGTCAGCGTGGAGATTTGCGCTCCACCTTGGGCCCGAAACTGTTGAGCGTTAATATCGATACCCCTACCATCGATATTTCCCAAAGTCAGTGCATAAATTCGCCCATTATTGAGGTTGACATTTCCACCTCGAATATCGACTTTGCCACCACCAATTCCACTGGTATCGATCAGTGAGCCGTTGGTTATTTCAATATTACCAAAGTTGGAAATATTGTCACAGTTTAAACTTAATCCAAATGGCGTTGAGTCCAATCCAACCATCCCCGGACTAGCGACGCTACCCAGCAAAATTTGTCCGGTAGATGCAGTGAGTGTTCCCTGATTTAATTCAATATCTCCCCCCACTAGGGCGAGAGTTTGTCCTGGCTGAACTCCTAAGCCAATGTTATTGAAAATCGGCGGGATGCCAGCGGGTAATTCGGGTAAAGTCAAGGCTGGTGCTGCTGAAGTGTTAATGATTTTTCCAGGATTTTCTCGAAAGTTTAAACCAATAGGTATATTGACATTTAACAGCGGGATTGATTGGGGATTGCTGCTGGTGAATTGATAGCCATTATCGAAAACTACGCTATCTGCTGAACTTGCTAAAAATGAACCGCGCAAATCTAACCGCGCATTGGGACCGAAGACAATTCCTTTGGGATTAAGTAAAAATAAGTTGGCATTTCCTTGGACTCCCAACACCCCTAAAATATTAGAAGGGTTGCCCCCAGTAACGCGGGTAAAAATATTCGCAATCCCGTTAGGATTGGCAAAATATGCTCCCCGCCCTTCACGGATGTTAAATTCGCGCAAGCTGTGAAAGAGGTTAACGCCGCGAGTTGCACCGCCAGTGATTCTATCAGAGGGTAAGTTGTTGATAGTATCGGGAACTGTCCGCGAACTTTCTGCACCCAAGCTGCTGTCAGGGATGATTTGGGCGATCGCAGGGAAAGGACACAGCAGTAAAAATGCAAAAAATAGGGCGGAAGATTGGCGGGACATCTTTGAAGTCTGGTTCATTTAATTTTAGGAAAATAGCGAGGGGTTAGCTAAAACCTAAAGAGTATCTATCGAGGTACGCAAACACCCGTAGGTTTCGGACTGCGAAGAGATGCACCACCACCAGAATTATAGGCTACCAGCCTGACTTGTCCTCGATCGTCCATTACCCAACCTTGAGCGGGAATAATTTCTGTTGGCCGAACTTCTATGGATGCTCTTTTGCCTTCGACTTGCTGACTTTCACCTACCGCTGGTTCCACCCAATTAAACTGGCTAGAATTGCTGGTGAGGGCATCATTAGGACTCGGTGGCAATCCCCCCCGACCAGTCACAGTAAACTCGTTCTCGGCTCCTTGGATGCAGGGATTTGCAGCAATTAACGCAGCCGGATTGACCACATTTTGTGGCAGTTCCACTAAACCTTGAACGGGATTGACTCCAACAGAACTAAATGTTACCGCCCCTTGCAAAGCCGGGCCGCCGCTTTGGGAAATCGCGGCGATGTCGCTGCTTGGAAGCAGAGATGTAGGACTTACTTGCAACGCTGCAAATTCGGCGTCACTAAGCCCCAACCTGTTTCTGACTTGTTCGCGACTCGCTGCTGTAAAGCCGAAGACATTGGGGACATTGATATTCACGCGGCCGCCGCCTGCTGTGCGGGCGTTGGCTGTGATGTCGCTGTTTTCTTGCGGGAGGGCGACAAGAATGTCGCTGTTGATGTTGATATTGCCGCCGTCAGAAGTGCCTGCATCGGTGGTAATTCGGCTGTTGCGGCGCAATTGGATATCTCGCGCTTGCAGGTTAATATTTGCTCCTGTACCGGATACAGTCGTGCCGTCAATCATCGCTTTGTTATCAAGAGCGATCGAATTGGCGACAACATTGATATTACCAGCGCGTCCGGTTCCTGTAGCCTGCACAGTCACTGTAGCTCCATCTCTGACAATTAGTCGATCGGCATTCAGATTCAACGAACCGGCATTTGCCGTAGCATTAGGATTAGTACCAAATATCTTGCCCACAGAAGCATCAATTGTACTGACAAACAGACCGTTATTTCCGCTGCCGCTGACCTCAATGCGATCGGCATTAACAGTAATATTCCCCCCATCTCCCACCCCCAAAGAGCTCGTAGAAACTACCGCCCCATCCCGCACGGTTAGGCTTGGCGTATCAATGCGAATCTCCCCGCCCGGACTAGAGCTCAAAGTTCCAGAACTCAGCGCACTAGCACTCTGAATTCCGCTGCTCAAAAGTTGAGAAATACCTGAAATTTCTACTGATTCAGTAGCCGTAACTGTTAAATTTCCAGCAGGCCCCCCATCTCTTGAAAACAAAAACCTGCCCACTAAAACACCCGTTCCTACTGTAAACGCAGAACCCCCAGAGAGAGTCAACCGCTTAGTATGGACGTTAATATTCCCTGCCCTGCCGTTTGAGCCGATACTCAACGTGCTGATTCCGGTTGACACAACTGTTGTCGGGCCGCTGTTAGACAATTCTACTGATTCAGCAGCATTAATGTTGATATTCCCCGATGGGCCACTGCTGTAGCTCGTCGTACCGAGAATAGAACCGTCGCGCATAATTAATCTCGCGACATCAACACTAATGCTTCCTCCCGCACCTGTACTTTCTTTAGCTGTCCCGTTGTTAATTCCAGAACCCACCATCTCAAAAGTATTGGCGCGAATGATTAAATTGCCGCCATTTCCACCCCCAAAAGCGATGCCGCTACCTACTACCCCATTGTTGAAGAGCAGGCGGCCGGTGTCGATCGTAATATTCCCCCCCGAACCAGCACCAGCACTAGCATTAAACAGGACGAACAGCGGGTCAAACGGGTCTGTGGTTCCCGATACCAAATATTTAATTGCAACCTGTTGATAGCCCTCAACTCCCAGCCCGCTCATTTCTACTGAATCAGCAGCGCGGAAGTTGATATTACCTCCTGCACCATCTCCTAGAGTCAAAGTAGAAAATTGCGTGCCATTTTCCACCCGCAACTTTTGAGCGCTGATATCGATACCTCTACCGTCAATATTTCCCAGTGTCAGCGCATAAATTCGCGCACCGCTAAGGGCGACATTTCCACCTTTTAACTCTATGCGGCCGCCACCAATTCCGCTGGTGTTGATAAGCGATCCATCGGATATCTGAATATTACCGAAGTTTTGAATATTGTCATAATTTAAAGTTAAATTTCCCTTTTCCCCCGCTGTCAGTGCAAAATTAACTAAACCGGGACTGGCTGCGCTACCGACTAAAATTTGTCCGCCGCTGGCGGTTAAATTACCGCCTTGGAGTTGGATGTCGCCGCCAATCAGTGCTAAAGTTTGACCGGGCTCTACTGCTAAACCAACTCGATCGCTAATTGGGATGGGCACAGCAGAGGCTGGGAGATTTACCTTTCCTACAGCCGCCGATTGATTGACAATTGCACCGGGATTGTCTCTAAATCTTAAACCAACGGGAATATTAACTGTTAACAGCGGGGATGTTTGCGGGTTGGTGCTGCTGAATTCAAAGCCGTTATTAAACACAATACTGTCAGCGGTTGAACCGATAAACGAACCGCGCAAATCTAACCGCGCATTCGGCCCGAATATAATTCCTTTCGGATTAATTAAAAATAAGTTACTATTGCCTAAAACTCCCAGAGTTCCTAAAATATTAGAAGGGTTGCCGCCCGTAACGCGGGTGAAGATGTTGGCAATTCCGCTGGGATTTTCAAAATAAGCTCCCCGCCCTTCACGGATGTTAAATTCGCGCAAGCTGTGAAAGAGGTTAACGCCGCGAGTTGCGCCGCCAGTGATTCTATCTGAGGGTATGTTATTGATAGTATCGGGAACTGTGCGCGAACTTTCCGGGCCCAGGGAATTATCGGGAATAATTTGGGCGAAGGTTTTCGAGGGAAATAGCAACAGGAAAGCAAACAGTAGGGAGTAACTTACGGGGGGGCATGATGCCCACACCACAGTCCAATCTAGTTTTTTTGGAACAGGCATCTTGCCTGTTTTTGAGAAGGGTGAAAATAGTAAATAGTAATGGAAGGGAGGCATAAAAACACTCTTTCCAGGATAAATTTTCTCGGTGTAATCTCATCTCGTTTCTCTAAATATTTTGAATTTGGCTGCTGAGTACAAGTTGCTCGACTGTGATTTTTAGTTCTGGAAAAGTTTTAGAGATAATGCACTCATTACCTCTAAAACTTTGAACTAAATAACTGCCATTTTCCAAAGAGTAAACGAAAACTGTGGGATTTTTTGGATTTCCTAGATAAGCCCTAGAAGCGATCGCTAAATAGTCCACAATCCAATACTCACAAATGCCGAGGCGTTGATACTCATCTAGTTTATCCACATAGTCGTCTTCCCAGTTAGTTGAGGTAACTTCTACTGCTAATTGGATAGGTTCAGTAAGGGCTCCGTAGCCGCGTACATTGCTGTTCCATACTGATGCCTTAACCACGCCAACATCAGGATTTCTGCCTTGTTCTTGTCCTGAAGCTGTTACAGTTCTGAAAACTATATCTTTGTCAACGATATAGTCAAGCCCCAAGCGCCTGATTTCATCGTTAAAGCCAAATACTAGAAATCGTGCCACATTTTTATGAGCTCTGGTTGCTTCCACTTTGACAATCTCTCCATTTACAAGTTCGTAGATGCCCGATCCGTCGGGGTACTTTTCTAGAAACTCTGCAAATGTTAGTTTAGTTTTTGTCTGAACCATAAGACAAGCCCTCTTTTGTTAACTAAGTTATAGAATTTTAGATTTTATATTTTATATCTAATCCGCACTTCATCGGAATTATTTATCTCTCTTCCCTTCCTCTGTATCCTCTGCGTTCTCTGCGGTTTAATCATTCCGAGCTAACCGCAATTGATATTAGATTGAAGTATAGCCGGGAATTAGCTAAACTATATTTAGTTCTCCTAGCGGGGGAATTTCGCTAGGAGACAGGGGTTTCAACCACAGACAGAATTAGCTAGAAAGCAAAGTAATTAATCCGAAAGTATAAGCCTTTTTCCTGCAAAGTTCGATCGCCCGATCGAGCATTTATCAAAGGAATGCCGTAGTCTAAACGCACATTCAACCGATCGCCCATCTGCCAAACCAGCCCCAAACCCGCACCCAGAAGTTTATCCGAGTCAGGATTCGGCTTTTCCTCCGACTGGTTCCACCCTAGCCCAAAATCGATAAACGGAGCGACTTGCAACAACCCTTGGACTTGCGGAACACGCCAAACCGGGATTCGCACTTCTGCAGACGCGATCGCACCGCTATCAGTTAACAGCAAATCTTGGCGGTATCCGCGCACGCTTTGAACGCCGCCGATCCCGATTTGTTCGAGGGAAAGCAGGGGGCGATCGGCTAATTGAATGTCAGAACGCACTATCAGTAAAGTTTCTGGCGCTAGCAGCCGCACGTACTGGGCTTGTCCGCGCCACGCCAGAAAGCGGCTGTCGGGCCCGCTATCGTTCGCAGTCGCGCCGAACAGATTAGTGCCGAGGGAGAATTGCGATCGCGCCGCGAACACTTGGTTGGAACTCCGCTGCACGTATTCTTGAAAAAAACGCACAGCCGAAACCCGGGTTTCGCCGCGATCGTTTGCTCCCGCCGAAAGCGCAAATCGTTCCCCTGACAGGAATGTATCGCTTTCTTGCCGCGAAAAACTCAGTCCCAAAGCCAAAGTGCGATCGGGCTTTTCGACAATCGGCTGGCGGTAAGTTAATTCGTAAGTCCGGGATTTCCCCTCAATTTCAGCAGCATCAAACGGTTCTTCGATGATATTGGTGCTAGCAGCACTCGCAGCGAACCCAATCGTGCCGTTGCGCGCGTTGACGGGGACTGTGTAGCTGCCGTTGAATTCATTGCTGCCGTCGGTGTTAGCATAAGATACCTCTAATCCGTCGCCCAAACCGAGCAAATTTGCTTGATTGATGCGAACACCGCGCCGAAAACTGCCGACGCTGGGCGATCGGTTGTTGTCTGCGAACACTTCACCGTTAAAGCTGTCTGCTTCTTTTACCCGCACTTCTAAACGGCTGTTTTCCGGGCGGCTTCCGGCTTGAAGTTCGGCGGAAATATTGGCAATTAACGGGTCGAGTTGCAGCAGTTGCAAGGCTTCCAGCAACCGAGATCGGTTGAGGGGCCGTCTGGTGGCGCGCTCAAGGCGCGATCGCACGTAATTTGAATTTAAGCGCCTGTTTCCAGTAATCACAATTTCATCTAATCCGCCTTCTACAATCCGAATTTTCACCACACCTCCGTCTCTCGGAAAGGTTTGGTTGGCGGGAATTACAGCGCCGGAATTGATGTATCCGGCTGCTACATATTTTTGAGTGACGGCTGCTTCGGCTGCGATCAGTTCCGCAAAGGTGATTTCGCGACCCGCAAACTGTTGCGTAACTTCTGCGAGTTCGCGATCGCTAAAGGCTGTGTTGCCCTCAAATTCAAAGCCAGCGACCTTAATTGTACCCAGAATTCCTGGTCTAATTTCGCTTTCAACGGGTGTTGGCTGGGTGGGTTGGAGGGGAGACGGCGCAGGGGGTTGCGGCGGCTCAGGAGCTGGTAATTCGGGTTCTCGCGGCAAAATTGGGTTGGGCAGTTGGGCCAGTTTGGAGGCTCGATCGATACCCAAATCAATTTTTTGTGGGTCAATATTTTCTTCTAGTTTTTGATTAGAGTTAAAAAGCTCGGTTTCTTGAGTTTTTGTGCTGAAGGTGCGATCGCCAGAATTGGCCGCTTCCGACTCTAAGTTGGGGATTTCTGCTGGTGGGGATAAGGGTTGAGTTGTCGCCAAAGCCGATCGTTCTGACTCAGCGGGTAACTGCGTTTCCTCGTAAGAGGCTGGTAAGCCTTCACGAAGGCCGATCTCGGTGTCGTTAGGGGCTAAAGCTCGATCGCCTCCGCTGCTGACTGCTGCCAAATCCTCAACATTTGAGGTCAAAATTTCAACGGTGCTAGCGGATGTTTTCGCTGGTTTTCCCAGCCAAACTAACCCAAAAATTCCAGCGAGTAAAAATATTTTTTGTGAGCGACAAGCCATAGGATCTAATTATTATCTCGCTTAAGCGGGGGAAAATATTTTCAGGAAGTGAGCACCCTCAAGTAAAAATCAATCTTAACAGCAAAAAAGGAAACAGCCGTCGCAGCTAACAGTTTCGGCGACGCTACAAACCAAAAGGTCGATCGACGGCTGTTGATTTCCCAAGACTTACGCATCAACCGGGTTCTTATCCGAAAAAATATCGTGTAAGTCGATCGTAAACGGTAAAAAAAACCAATTTTTTTGCTTGCAAAACCTATGCTTTCATGCTAATACGGCTACCAGAATAGCCCTGCACGCCAGGGTAAACCCGAAACCGGGTTGTGTCCGAAAAGACGCGCTACAACTGAGATATGGCACCCTTCTCAATAATCTTTTTAGGAACAGGCAAGATGTGAGTTACAGCCCGCAGAGCCACTAAAAAACCCGGTTTCTTTGATTTTGGTGCATCATACCAAATCAGACTTGAATACCCCCTTTATTATTGAGTCCGCGTCTACCCACCTCCTGTGCGTAGACGCCGTTTCAACCGCCAAGCCTGATAAAGGGGGTTTGTAACTTTGAATTATGCAGAGCGGCCCGCACCAGCCGCAGCACCCATTTGAGCCCCGTCAGTCAAGCCCACCAACTTAGCGCTCAACTCCCACATCCGCTCGCCTTTTTCATCATCGCGGGCCTGGGGAGAAACCTTTTGCACAAAAGACTTACCATCTTTTTTCTGGCGGTTCCCCCAACTCCAATAAGCCCCAGATTGCTTGTATTCTGGATCGGCAACCACCATCGCCAGCCTTTCGCCCGCCAACTCCTGCGACACGTAACCCCCGGTGATATTCTTCTGAAACAGCGGGAACAGCTTCTGAAACAAAGGATAGTGGTTGCGGAACAGCGGCGTATCCGCAACGCATCCCGGATACAGCGAAGTGAAAGTAATCCCCGTGGATTCGTGAAAGCGGCGGTGCAATTCCCGCATCGTCAGCACGTTGCAAACTTTGCTATCTTTGTAAGCCTTGACCGGTTCAAACTTCTTGCCGTCAACCATCGAAATCGGGTCTTTGAAACCCGCTTCAAAACCCTCAAACTTGCCCAAATCCGGGCGCGGCGGAATCTTCCCGCCCAACTCGTCTGGATTGTGAGTCACGGTTCCCAAAATCACGATTCTTGCATCCGAATAATAGGAAGGCTTCATATTTTCCATCATCAGGTTGCACAGCAGGAAATGACCCAGGTGATTGGTAGTCATCGTCAACTCGTAACCCTCCGGGCTCCGCAGCGGTTCCTTAATCAAAGGCATATAAATGGCGGCGTTGCACACCAAAGCGTCCAGAGGCCTGCCGCTGGCCTTAAATGCCCGAGCAAACCTACGCACGCTCTCCAAATCGCCCAAGTCAATCTCCATGATGGAGAAACTGCCTTCAGGTATACCCAACTCTCGGGCGGCGTCTCCGGCTTTTCGCACGTCCCGACAGGCCATGACCACGTGCCATCCCTTGTCTGCGAGAGCTTTCGCGCCGTACAAACCGACGCCGGAGGAAGCGCCGGTAATGATAACCGTGGATTTGTGATTTTGTGCCATCTTGTTAAAAGCGCTTCCGCTATTGATTATTTTCAGGCACTCAAACGCTGAGCTAGCAGCTTGGATGTTTTGAAGTACCCTATGGTTATTAGGATATGGGGAAACGTTCTCGATCTCAACTGGGAGCCTCTCACTTTTGCAGTCAAGGTGGAAATTGGAGGCAGGAGACAGAAGCCAGAAGGCAGGAGGCAGGAGGCAGAAGAAGTGTTTTTACCAATAGGAGATGCTCGTTCTCAACGGGCGATGAAAATTAAATATTGCTCCAACTCCCAGTCCTATTTTGATAAATTAACCATAATTTTTTTAGGGCGGGTTCACCATTATCTATGAGGCACATACTCGGTATTTATTGATAAACCCGCCCCAACCAACTCAACTAAGAAATAGCTGCTGGTTCCGGATAGGTAGGGAAATCGATATAACCTTCAGGTCCAAAAGAATACCAGACGCCGACTTCGGCAGGCGGATTGAGCGGCCAACCATTAGTAAAACGCTCTACTAAGTCAGGATTGCTGATAAAATCCCGACCAAAAGCAATTAAATCCGCAACTTGGCTGCTCAGGGCCGTTTCAGCCTGTTCTTGAGTATATCCGCAGTTGCCGATGAGCGGCCCTGTAAACACATCGCGAAACTCTCCTATCATCATCGGCGTTCCCAATTCATGAAAGCCAAATGCTAGACCGTCCACCAAGTGAAGGTAAGCTAAATTATAGGCATTTAACTGCCCTGCAAAATACAGAAAATCTTCGCGATAACTAGGAGAACCCATATCATTATAAACGCCGTTGGGAGAAAGTCTA
The DNA here is from genome assembly GCF_036701245.1 of Microcoleus sp. Pol14D4. NCBI lineage: Bacteria > Bacillati > Cyanobacteriota > Cyanophyceae > Oscillatoriales > Microcoleaceae > Microcoleus > Microcoleus sp. Pol14D4. Next base: position 223,191 of record NZ_JAUBQM010000002.1, on the reverse strand, counting down.
ACTCCCACTTTGTTGGCAGTAAATACTGTGATAATCGCCTCTACAATTTCCTTAAGAAAACGGTATCGATTTTCAACTGTGCCACCATAGGAATCTTTTCTGTGATTGGTTTTGGTTTGCAGGAACGTGTCAATGAGATAGCCGTTTGCAGCGTGAATTTCTACACCGTCAAAACCTGCCATTTTTGCCCGTTCGGCTGCCTTGCGATAATCTTCTACAACCAGGGAGATTTCATCGGTTTCTAGAGCGCGGGGGGTTTCGTAGGGTTGTTTGCCCACAGGGGTATGAATGCCTTCTCCGTTTATTTTTATGGCAGAGGCTGCAACTGGCAATTGATTGTTTTCATGAAAACTGCTGTGGGAAGCTCGTCCGCAGTGCCAAAGCTGCATGAAAATCGGCGTTTCGCGGGCATGAACCGCAGTCACAATTTGTTTCCAAGCTTGGCCTTGCTCGTCTGAATAAATACCGGGCGTATTGAGCCAACCATTAGCTTGAGTAGAAACGACTGTGGCTTCTGTAATGATTAAACCAGCGGAGGCTCGCTGAGTGTAATACTCTGCCATCAATGCGTTGGGCATCCGCGTTTCACCGGCTCTGGCTCTCGTTAGGGGTGCCATGACTACCCGATTTTTTAAGGGTAAATCTCCGATTTTGAAGGGACTGAGTAGGAGTGGAGAAGTTGTTTGATTGGTCATAATTTTGGTATTTTTTCAACTGAATAATCTGGGAAATCACATATAGCAACCGCCCGTGTTAGGATGCAAGGCGCAAGACATCCAAGGGTGGCCAAAATGTAAGCAATCAAACTCATCAAGATGTTTGCGAATTTGACTTTTTAGCCAAGACTCTTCTTTGTTCAATTTTGTTAAACTCTGGAGAGTATGGCGGTAAATATAATAGTCTACACCCTGCTGTTTGAATCAATTCCTGAATCCGACCACTTTTATCAAATGTGAGATTATCCATCACCACTACCTGTGCTGTGACAAGTGTGGGAAGTAAACTTGTTGCTAGCCCAAGAGATGAGTAAGGAGATGGATAGCTGCGAGGTTTCAATCCCTGATAGGGTTTTAGGTTGTTTTCGGCGCACTTTTTGGGTTACGACCAACAAACCAAAAAATGGTTTCAATCCCTGATAGGGTTTTAGGTTGTTTCCGGCAATCAACCAAAACCCTGTTGAAAGCCTTACTTAGGTTTCAATCCCTGATAGGGTTTTAGGTTGTTTCCGGCTTTAAATGTTTGAGGGTAATTGGGTAAATAAATTTTGGTTTCAATCCCTGATAGGGTTTTAGGTTGTTTCCGGCCGTATCGGGATTAAAAACCGACGAACAAGTCGAAGTTTCAATCCCTGATAGGGTTTTAGGTTGTTTCCGGCTCATTCAGTTCAACCCTCAAGTCACTCAACAAATTCTGTAGTTTCAATCCCTGATAGGGTTTTAGGTTGTTTCCGGCACACCAGCAGCAGTCAAAACACCTTTTTTAGCTTGTTTCAATCCCTGATAGGGTTTTAGGTTGTTTCCGGCAAAATGAGCATCGGCTAAAGCTTCATCTGGAGTAAGTTTCAATCCCTGATAGGGTTTTAGGTTGTTTCCGGCATTTGTTTCCGCCCAGCTCGGCCGCTAGTCCAAGAAGTTGTAGTTTCAATCCCTGATAGGGTTTTAGGTTGTTTCCGGCGTGATTTCTGGTTGCCTGTAATTGGTGAGCCAGGTAGGTTTCAATCCCTGATAGGGTTTTAGGTTGTTTCCGGCACAGCGTCGCGCCTCAAAACAGCAAGCGAAACCCGTTTCAATCCCTGATAGGGTTTTAGGTTGTTTCCGGCGTAATCCTGGGCAAGGGTGGAGCCCAGAGAAGGCAGGGGTTTCAATCCCTGATAGGGTTTTAGGTTGTTTCCGGCTAGTAGCAGTCTTTATCTTCAAAATGCGATCGCCGAGTTTCAATCCCTGATAGGGTTTTAGGTTGTTTCCGGCGAGTTGGCGCTCTTATCGGGGCGTAAACTAATCATGTTTCAATCCCTGATAGGGTTTTAGGTTGTTTCCGGCAAGTCTTTTGGATTGATTTGCCCGTTCAAAAAGGTTTCAATCCCTGATAGGGTTTTAGGTTGTTTCCGGCTTCGGGATCGGTTGCGCCACAACTCAAACAACACGGAGTTTCAATCCCTGATAGGGTTTTAGGTTGTTTCCGGCTTGATTTGCACTCCGATACTTAAATCTTCAGGTTTCAATCCCTGATAGGGTTTTAGGTTGTTTCCGGCCGATCGGTAAACTCCTTAACACAATACCAACAATGGGTTTCAATCCCTGATAGGGTTTTAGGTTGTTTCCGGCTTTCCTTAAGAGCAACTCTCAACTCATTAAGGGTTTCAATCCCTGATAGGGTTTTAGGTTGTTTCCGGCGCTATCCCCTGGGGCGTTTCTGAGTTCTCTGTATATGTTTCAATCCCTGATAGGGTTTTAGGTTGTTTCCGGCCTGCTTTTAGTCAAGGTGGCAACACAATGAGTTATTGGGTTTCAATCCCTGATAGGGTTTTAGGTTGTTTCCGGCATTTACAAGCTTACGAAGTAGCTCAAAGGAATTGGTTTCAATCCCTGATAGGGTTTTAGGTTGTTTCCGGCCTGCTTTCATAGCCCAATCCATAGAAAACTCTATGTTTCAATCCCTGATAGGGTTTTAGGTTGTTTCCGGCCATAACAACCATTAAATCTATAGGCATTCATCAAAGTTTCAATCCCTGATAGGGTTTTAGGTTGTTTCCGGCGAGTCATTTATTCAAACAATATAACTAAAGATAATGTTTCAATCCCTGATAGGGTTTTAGGTTGTTTCCGGCTTTAAGCAAGAAAAAGTCTAGTATGTGGCACTGGGGAGTTTCAATCCCTGATAGGGTTTTAGGTTGTTTCCGGCCCTTAACCCCCGGAATCATCCTGCATTATTATTCCGTTTCAATCCCTGATAGGGTTTTAGGTTGTTTCCGGCTTTCTATCTCTGGCACACTTTACAAAATCGCCAAATTATTGTTTCAATCCCTGATAGGGTTTTAGGTTGTTTCCGGCCTTTTGCAGTTTTGATGTGCATTTTTAATTTGAAAGTTTCAATCCCTGATAGGGTTTTAGGTTGTTTCCGGCGGGATACCGGGATGCCAATCAAGATATGATCCGGTTTCAATCCCTGATAGGGTTTTAGGTTGTTTCCGGCTAGAGCTGGATACTACTGAGTCTGTTGTTAGTGTTTCAATCCCTGATAGGGTTTTAGGTTGTTTCCGGCTTTTTTATCAAGCTGCAACTATTTGTAGTATCTTTGTTTCAATCCCTGATAGGGTTTTAGGTTGTTTCCGGCTTTTAATTATAGCCTTAGTTTGCTTGATGGAAGTTTCAATCCCTGATAGGGTTTTAGGTTGTTTCCGGCTCACGGCTCATCTTTTCACACTCGTTTCGATGAGTTTCAATCCCTGATAGGGTTTTAGGTTGTTTCCGGCGTTTGGGCGAACGGCATAGCCGGATTATCGCCATGTTTCAATCCCTGATAGGGTTTTAGGTTGTTTCCGGCCCTTAGAGCTTCTTTTTTTAATTGCCAATGCTCCACGTTTCAATCCCTGATAGGGTTTTAGGTTGTTTCCGGCTTTTTATTCATCTAGGGGGGGTTCCACACATTTGTTTCAATCCCTGATAGGGTTTTAGGTTGTTTCCGGCGAAATAGTAGAAGTAAAAGAAATTACCTCCCAAGTTTCAATCCCTGATAGGGTTTTAGGTTGTTTCCGGCCTGAGTTAGGGCTTTAAGTTGCCCAAAGCTTTCGTTTCAATCCCTGATAGGGTTTTAGGTTGTTTCCGGCTATTCAGGTAAAATCTAGTGATAAATGTCTTCAGGTTGTTTCAATCCCTGATAGGGTTTTAGGTTGTTTCCGGCGCCTAAATTGGAATCGCTCGCTAAAAGTAAGCGGTTTCAATCCCTGATAGGGTTTTAGGTTGTTTCCGGCCAGGGGTAGCACTGATTCCCTCTGCTGTGCTGGTTTCAATCCCTGATAGGGTTTTAGGTTGTTTCCGGCTCCGATAGAGAATTGCGTGTAGCCGTAGGGCTTGTTTCAATCCCTGATAGGGTTTTAGGTTGTTTCCGGCTCAAGAGCTTGATACAAGTAATCATGATTGCAGATATTGTTTCAATCCCTGATAGGGTTTTAGGTTGTTTCCGGCGTGACATCGCCAAGTGAGCGCAAGTACAACATCAGGTTTCAATCCCTGATAGGGTTTTAGGTTGTTTCCGGCTGACCGGGAAAATTAGGAAGCTACCGCCCCTTTAAGGTTTCAATCCCTGATAGGGTTTTAGGTTGTTTCCGGCTTATCCGCTGGCAATGATGGAAGCCACGCGATCGTTTCAATCCCTGATAGGGTTTTAGGTTGTTTCCGGCCGTACAATTTACCCAGATATCCCAGAGGCGGGGGTTTCAATCCCTGATAGGGTTTTAGGTTGTTTCCGGCTTTTGCGTTGCTGCCTGCAAACTTTTTTTGTGCGGTTTCAATCCCTGATAGGGTTTTAGGTTGTTTCCGGCCTAAACGTCCACTCCGTAAAAGGTGCAGAGCTTTTTGGTTTCAATCCCTGATAGGGTTTTAGGTTGTTTCCGGCTATGATTGAATTTTAAGCTTCAATCTATGGCATCGGTTTCAATCCCTGATAGGGTTTTAGGTTGTTTCCGGCTCTCATTGATTGCAAAATTACGACCAGCGTTGGCTGCGTTTCAATCCCTGATAGGGTTTTAGGTTGTTTCCGGCTTTAGAGAAGCTTTTGGAGGGCGCGGAACGATCGCGTTTCAATCCCTGATAGGGTTTTAGGTTGTTTCCGGCAAACATTCCTGCCGATGCGCTGCTAATTTTGCCAGAGTTTCAATCCCTGATAGGGTTTTAGGTTGTTTCCGGCAAGGAGGTCAGCTTAATTTCTTAGAAGTTAATGGTTTCAATCCCTGATAGGGTTTTAGGTTGTTTCCGGCAATCGATCGCCGTGCGGTTTGATTCCAATGAGTGATCGGTTTCAATCCCTGATAGGGTTTTAGGTTGTTTCCGGCAGTTGCCAGTATCGGACAAAGTTGTCTCTGAGCGGTTTCAATCCCTGATAGGGTTTTAGGTTGTTTCCGGCCCGAGGCATATTTGTTGATGAGTTCACCAGTCCCGTTTCAATCCCTGATAGGGTTTTAGGTTGTTTCCGGCGAATAATTCGTGGATCATAATTGTAAATAAATATGTTTCAATCCCTGATAGGGTTTTAGGTTGTTTCCGGCTCTGTCGATTTCTCCACATCGGTAGAATTACTCGTTTCAATCCCTGATAGGGTTTTAGGTTGTTTCCGGCCATCTTTCCAAACTTCGCGACCCGCTGCAACATGTTTCAATCCCTGATAGGGTTTTAGGTTGTTTCCGGCGGACAATATTCTCCAAGTCTGCATGGAGATTATCGTTTCAATCCCTGATAGGGTTTTAGGTTGTTTCCGGCTTAATTGATTGATAAATTCTGTGATAGTTTCTAGTTTCAATCCCTGATAGGGTTTTAGGTTGTTTCCGGCTTGACGAGGATTTTCCCAGGCAATTTTAGCCTCAGTTTCAATCCCTGATAGGGTTTTAGGTTGTTTCCGGCCGGAGCCGAGTATCTGGAGGAATTCAAAGAGATGGTTTCAATCCCTGATAGGGTTTTAGGTTGTTTCCGGCGACAGCGGGGCGTTAGCGCGCCTCGTTTTCTCTGTTTCAATCCCTGATAGGGTTTTAGGTTGTTTCCGGCATTCCACGAGCGATCGTATTTTTATCGTCGTCTGTTTCAATCCCTGATAGGGTTTTAGGTTGTTTCCGGCGTAGCACCTTAAAATTCAAAGTTAGCCTATGTAATGGTTTCAATCCCTGATAGGGTTTTAGGTTGTTTCCGGCTGCCGGGGTCTGGGAGGCTTGAAATATAAAATTTTCAAGGTTCAGTTGCGTCTGACTGCAATCAATATACCGTTTCAGCGATCGCCCCGTCAAGGGGGCAAAATTCCAATAGACCTCAAACTCTCTCCCACTAAAGCTTTCAGCATTTGCGTCTGACCCGCATGAGGTACAAACCACCGCAAACCCAGTCCTGGTAAAGCTCTGAGCCATTAAAATTCCCCCCTCCGTTCTACACCTACAGCCAGACGCAAAATCAGACCATAAAGATTGTAGTATCGATCGGTGTCCGGCCGCCAATCCGCTCGATCTTGCCCTGACAGCAAGCACACAAATAGTGAAACAGGATGCTGTCTTCTTCCGACTTAATCACCCTATTCAGACGTTGGCGCATCCGGGCGTACTCGGTATCCGTCACGTCGCAATGAAACACCGAATACTGCTTCCATTCCCCATAAGACTTGAGAATATTGTGAATCTTAGTGCGGCGCTTGTCCTCTGATATATCGTAGCAAACCAAAACAAACATAACTTTATTGCCCTCCCTATTTAAGAACCAAAGGCGGATACTTATCAACTTCACCCATCAAATACTTAGCCATCAACCGCCCTTGAATTTCAAAAGCTTCTTGATAACTACACAACTTTTCCATCACTGGATGCTTGAACTTTGACTGTTTCTTTTGTTCGTAAAGTCGCAAAAAATTGTGCAGCGCTTCTTTTGTCAAAGAAACCGCGCCACTCAACGGTTCTGCCGTAAAATCGCTAGGGGAAACTTTCTGCAAATTGATCGCTGTCAACACTACAGCATCAACTACCAAAGGTCGAAATTCTTCCATCAAATCCAGCGCTAAGGAAGGACGCCCATAGCGCTCAAAATGCAAATATCCCAAATACGGATCGAATCCCACAATATTCACCGCACTTTGAACATCGTGCCGCAGCAGAGAATATCCCAAACTTAACAGAGAGTTAACCGGATCTGTAGGCGGACGGCGGCGGCGAACTTCAAAGCTAAATTCCGGCACGCGAATCAGCCGATTGAAGCAGCCAAAATAAGTCGCACTACCCGCCCCCTCTAATCCTCGCAGAGAATTAATATTGGAAGTTTTATCAATAGAGGCGATGACTTGTTTCAATTGGGCGATGGGCTTTTCCAAATCCTGGGGAGAATATTTGCGTTGACATTCTAACAAAGTATTGCGGTAATTTTTGAGCTTTCCCCGTACAAACCCTCTAACTAAATGCACCGCTTGTTCCGATTCCCCAGCCGCTTGCCACTGAGCTTTTCGCACAAAGATATTTTTCGTCATCTCCGGTTCCAACCTCCCCAAATAACGTCCGTTTACTGTCAAAAAACTTAAAGGAATGTGACGTTCCAAAAGTTCCACAACCACAGCCGGCGAAACTGTAGCCCGTCCCAATGCAACAACGCCGTCAATCTTAATTAATGGCACGTCCAACAGATTTTTTTTGTCAGCTTTAACGGTAAGACGTTCGTCTACTTTGCCAATAAAAGCATCTTCTTGAGTAATGTAAACTGTTCCCATTGTGAAATCTCCTATTTGCAGATTAACTTGCTTCTTGATAGCGGTTGACTTTGGCGGCAGCTTGGGGCAGACATTGGGGAAAAAGACTGCATCCCTTACACCGAGAGGTGTAAACTGGTAAAGGGATATTTCCCGATCGCCAAAGAGCACCGACTTTTTCAATAGTTGCGATGGCTTCCTGTCTCAAACCCTCAGAAATCTCGACTAATTGCCGCTGATGCGATTGCGCGTAATACACATATCCAGTCGCAATAGTTTTCCCCGTCATCTCCTCCAAACAAAGCGCTTGGGCGCAAACTTGCAACTCGTCGTTATCCCATTCCCCCTTCCGTCCCCGCTTGTATTCCACCGGATAAATCTCACCCTCAGCCGACTCAATCAAATCCGATTTACCAATCAGCTTGTAGCGCTCGGATTTCAGCCAAATCGCCCGAACCTGCCAAGTTTCATCGCGGTTAATTTCGCCCATCGTGTGAACGCGATCGTGCAAACTCGTGCCTTCAATGGTATACTGATTATCGGTGAATTCTCCAGCGCAAGACATTCGCCAACAGCGGTGAGCGCAATAGGAGTATTGGTTGAGAGTTGCGATCGAAATGTAATCTAAATCGTTCATGTTTTTGATGGTTTGTAGGAGATTGGTAATTGGAATTAATTAGTGATGCCCCAGTCCGCCAGGGGTTGAAACCCCTGTCTCATAGCTAAAGTCGGTTGAAACCGACTGAAGAAGTAATTTAATCATTGACGGGAGCGTCTAAGCCCCAACATGAACTTACCGGTTGAAACCGACTGAAGAAGTAATTTAATCATTGATGAGATTTTGCTCTTATCGGTAACAGTAAGCGCAAAGGTTGAAAGCGACTGAAGAAGTAATTTAATCATTCATACTTGCAGTCCTCTTTAGAGGACTTTAGCTTTGAGGCAGGGGTTTCAACCCTTGCCGGACTATGGGTTTTACGTTCAGTTATCAAGAACTCTTATTAACAACTATTCTTCGAGTCATTCCCATCCCCATCGGAGTTTTCCTCCCCACCCCGCAGTAAACAGCAAAATCAGCCAAAGCATTAATTTGCTTAATCGCTAAAGGCTCCACATCTCCCAAAATCCGATAACTAACCTCCCCAACCATGCCGACAAAATCACTTTGATAGTTAGTCAATCTTTCACTTTTTATATTGACAAATGTCGAAAAAAGTGCATCGAATGACAGATCGGGAATTGCGATCGGGCTGTACTTATTCCACCGACTGAGGAGACTGTTAAAAACGCAGTCTCTAGTAGGAATCACCGAATCAAATTTTCCCTGTCGAAAGGTAGTAGGAGTCGCAAAACTGAAGGCAATTAAACGATTAGTTTCAGAAGCGCGATCGTACAATTGAGAGTAATCGCAAGCATTAGCCCAAGGCTGATCTACTTGGGGCGTTCCGAGAATCTTAGTAATCATCAAATCGGCGGGCCCGAGATGCCACGGCTTCGAGGGATTGAGGTTCAGCCAAAGCTGAGTTAACTTGCCAAATAAAGTGTCATCAAGCAGAGTAATTCGCCACCAACAAAGGGTGTGTTCTGGAATCGGTTCTGTGTGTTCCCATTGCAGGAAATGATGTTTTTTGAAAGGGCATTTTTTAGTTTGCAAAGGGCTGAGGGTGAACGATTTTTGGGCGGTGGCATCGTGGAGGCGATCGCCGAGTTTTTTGTCAACGGAGCTCACGAGGGTGAGGAAGAGGGCGTGCAGGTGTCTTCCGGTGAGGTATCCGGGGGGAATTGGGGCCAGGGGCAGGATGTTGAGGACTAGGCTGTGCGGCATATTGGGTTAATGGTTAAAAGAGGTTTGAATTAGCCGAGAGGTTTTCCCTGGTTTCTCGTTTTCTCATTTCTCATTTCTCGTTCCCAGGTTCTACCTGGGAACGCATTTATAGAGGCTCTGCCTCCTATTAATCGGCCCGAAAGCGGTATTCCATACACGCCGGAATTTTGAGTTTGTCAAACTCGTAATATCGCCCTAGCATTTTGACATTTTGGATGAGGCTAACTGGGGGCATATTAACCACATCGTAGCTAATCACTTGATGGGAAAACATCACATCTAAAGGGTTTAGCAGATAGGGAAAGATGAAGTCGGTTTCTGAGGGCGATCGCTTCACTTCCTTCTGTTCTACAATTTCGACTGCTGCTTTGCTCATCCACTTTCCCAAACGAATCCACTTTGCCAGTTTGAGAGACTTTTCTGAGATTATGAAAAACTCAAATTTGCTTTCCGGCGCAATTTCTTTTGTTCTGCCAAAACTAGGGATATTTTTCTGAGTTTTCTCCATCTCAACGTGATAGTTGTTGTTGGCATATTTCCAAGTGTTAAGAGTAGAGGAGTGAGAAATAGAACGCCCCGGAGTAACATAAATCCCCTGTTGGTTGAGCGCCGTTAAATGCGGCTCGTATTTAGGAACTTGTTCGGGACAGAAATAGCGATAGGAATGTTCTTCAGAAACGGTGGTGGAATAGATTTCGCTATCCACCAAACCGAGGGCGTAACAAAGCGCGTAATTGTGAATTACCGGCTCAGTTTCGTAAAGTCTCCCTATCTCGCGAGTTGCAAAATAAAGGCTATCGTGCAACTCGATTTGACAGCGGTAAATAAAAGCCACGATCTTTACTCCGTAGGTGCAACTGCTTTTTTACCTTTCTTGCCTTTTTCAGAACTCTTTAAGATATGTTTCTGAGCGTAAGCTGTTGATTCTGTATTGGCATGAGTCAGCATTGCTTGCAGTTTAGTTTCATCACTGGAAATCGATTTAACTTCTGCCAAAAGGCTATTAAAAGCTTCGCCGAGAAAATCGCGGTGCGAGATGCACTCTCCATCCATCAGTTCAGAAATTGCTCGATTCGCATGAGTCAAAACATCATCTTCATTGAGAGGATCTGGGGGATTAATTTGGCCAGCAGCACTCATCAAATCGTAGATTTTTTGCGTCCACCGCAGATTGCTAACAATCTCACCATCAGCAAAAATCACTCCGATCAATTCATTGCGAACTCGACCCGTGCGAGTAGTTTGTGCCCCGTAGTGCCGCGTTCGGAGAATGTTGTTAAAAACGTAGAGAAAACCTGTTTCTGTGGGGTCTTTTAGCGTTACAATGCTGGGAAAAAAGACTTGAGGCAAAATGTGGTCTTGACTGTTAATGCGGCTGGTAACTTCCCCCTGACGGCTCATTGTTCCACTTTCAAACGGTGCATTGAGGGTGAAATTGAGGTGAGAATCGTCGAAGGGAGTGATGGAATAAGCAGTGTCTACAACAACCTTGGATTTCTCAGAGCCCGAATCGCCGATCGCAAAACCGTACAAAATACAATCAGGAGTAGTTTTGCTAAAATCGACGTTGTAGTCGCACTTTTCCCAGTCGCCAATTTTGTAATTTCGCAGCAACTCCCGTCCTGTTAAACGTTCTGGTGTAGACTGTTTCCGCTTAAACATTGCTAAACGGCTGATCTGCGTTTTGTCTTCAATTCCAGCACTTACTCTGGCTTTATTCAATTCGCCGTCTGTCTGAAACAGCGGATAAGATTCGGTGACGCGGATGGTGATAAAATGAGCGTATTTTCCCATCGGTTTTGCGGGAATTTCATCGTGGAAAAATTTAGAATCGAGGGTTTTCAGAAATTTCATGGTTGTTTCTCCAGTACAATTTGATTGCAAAAAAGGGGACTATTTAGGCGGATTCTGTTTCTGTTTCTGCGGGAACTTCATCAGGTTCTTCCTGCTTGCGATCCCTGCGTTCTTTGTCGTCTTCCAAGCGATAAAGGTAATCGCAAGTATCCCGAATCAAGTTGAGTTGAGTGCCTGCTAAACGAGCGCGATCGCCTTTTAAACTCCCATCAAAAATCACCTCCACAAAATATTTAGCAAAATCATAAATTGCTTGGCGTTCTTCCTCAGAATTCAAAGCAGGTTTCCACTTCCCATCAACAAAAGCAAGTGTCGGTTTTCCTTCCGCCGCGCGCCGCCGCACGTTATTCATCAGCTTTGATAAACGTCCCCCCACAATATCTGTTAAAGATTCAGTATTGTTGGCTAAAGCTTTGTCAAATTTCAGAATAACGTCAGCAGCTTCGTCAATAGGTTTCAGGACGGCATTAGCTTTCGCATATTGACTTTTTGCCCGATAAAAGCGGCGGTACAGTTCGGTCAGTTCTCGCATTTGATTCACGGTTTTTCCCTCGGGTTCAAAGTAGTAGTAAAAATTTAGGTACAGGCGGATTTTGGCAATGGGTACAGACTCGATTTTGTCTTGTTTCCGCAGCCATTTATTCAGGTAGTGAAAGACATAAAGGGGACTGGTTTCTAAATCGCGTGCTAAATCTGACAATTTCCCCCAGTCGGGATTGCCATCTTTTTTACGGTTGACTTCTAAGTGAATGCAGTAAGCGGCACTTAGAGCATTTAGCGGTGAAAATTTAGGCGGATTTGATGGCGGAGGCAAAATGCCGTCTAAGCGATATTCATCTTGCTTAATCAGAGAACGAATTGCTTGATGTTCGCCATCAATCACAACGGTTTTTTCAAAATCTGCACCGCTAATAAAGGGCGGTACTGGCGACTCGGATGCAACTGTTTTGACATCGAGAATTAGCGGTAAAGCAAAGGCTAACCAAGCCGGCATTACCCAAGATTCCGTATCTGTGGCATCTTTTCCTGGTGGCAATGCTAGGAAGAAAAATGTCAGCGGTTGATTGTCGGGATAGCTGATCTTGAAAGTGCGATCGTCTTCTGGTTGCAAATTCTCCTGAATCAATAATGAATCAACCTGTTGATAATTGTCAAGGGTAAAATTAGCAATTTGTTTGTCAGTAATTAAATGCTTGCGGATATCAGCATCAAATCGCGTTCTGGCAATCCAACTGTAAGCTTTCTGAAAAAAATTGTTGGTTTCGGGAGTAAAGAAGTAAGCTGGGTAAAGATAGAGATAGCGATATTTGCGCCCTTCAAAGTCTCCTCCTGTGGCATTGGTTTGATTCATCAAAATTTGTCTCAACATAATCTCGATCGACCAAATTGAGCAAATCTGACGCTTGGCAGCTTGCGCGTTAAACAAAATTTGGCGGTTGCTGTAAACTTGGGGAGTAAACAAAGTCGCCGCTTCCATTTGTTCCGTCACAGTGTAAGCCGAACTCGACATCGCACAAACATTTTCGCGTCCTCTCCCTGTGATTTTTGCCGCACTGTACCGCGCCAATTCTAGTAAAAAAGGATCGGTTTCGGGTTTGACAACTGCCCCCGTCGGCAAGGAAACAATGCGGCTGACATAAGTCCGCAAATCGTTCCAGCCGTCGGCAATTTCAAACTTTTCGACGAGGGGTTTGATGAGACTGGTGGCATATTCAACCATATCGGTTAAGACGGCACGCACTTCAGTTTCATCTCGTCCTTTATTTCGTTCAAAATACTGTGCAGCTAAGTAATACCAATCCAGAGGAACGCCCCCTGTTTTTTTGAGAGATTGGATTGCTTTTAAAGCCGGGAGTTGGTCGGCTAAACCTAAATGTTCCGCAAGTTTTTGAGTCAAATCTAATTCCGGCGGGCTTTGCCGTTTAGCTTTGGGCAATTCTTTCTGAGAATCACTCAAGCGTTCCTGCCATTTATTCCAAATGCCCCGACACAGGATATCGCCAAATTCTGCTAGCCTGTCTATTCGATAATCTTCGGGAAATTCAAGATTCAATTCACCGGGCAAATCTCCATCTTTTTGGAAACTTACCAAGCTGTCGCTGCGCTTTTTTGCAGAGGATGCTTTGGTGCTGGTAATGAGTTTGCAAGCTGCTTCGATGCTAACTCCCATGAGTTCGATTATATCAAAAAACAGCCAGTAGAATTCACCAAATTTAAAGCCTTTTCCGTCTCGGCTAAATCCGGTTGTTTTGAGTTTCAGTCTGTCGGCACAAAGGTTCTTAATTTTGGCGATAATTTGGTTAGGAATTTCAGCAGTTTCGATGGCCGGTGCATTGGTTTTAGCTAGGTAAACTGCGCCGTCTGGCAAGTAAAGCAGCGGCGTATAAAACTCTTTGGGATGAGCGTCCATCAGAGCATTGTTGATGATATTTGTCAATACTCCGCGATTGTCTGAAAGCGAGTGATAGCTAAATTTAAGTTGTCCGTTGCTGAGGGAAGTCAAAACTTCAGATAAACCGTTAGCTTCTGCATCGCTGGGATGTTTGATAACTGAGGCAAATAAGTCGGAAAGTCTGACTAAATTGGCTATAGTTCCTCTGATTCTACCATCGAGTTTAGGCTGCAATCCGCGAATTTCCAGACCGCGATCGCTATCATATTTGACTCCGGCATTGTTGCTCATCCACACAATATCATCGATGTGATATTCCCAGTCTTCACCTAATAAACTATCTAATCCAAGTTGTTGAATTTTTAGAGCTACATAGTCGCGTCCAAAATTGGGGGCTTCGTCTTTTTTAGGTGGGTCTTTTCGCCAGTCTCGGTTTTGGAATCTTGCTTGATCATTATTTTTTAGCCATCCTGGATAATCGGGAAACTTATCGAAGTCGTGCAGGATGTACGATGCTACGAACAAAGCTATTTCAGTTTCACCGCAGTTGCGTTTAACTGGATTGGTTTCAGGTGTCTCTGTCTTGAGTGTCTTGAGAATTCGGTAAGTTGGGAATAAGCCGTTCAGCAGATGAGAAGTAAAAGATTGATCTTCTTTGCTGTTTTTGACATTTTTGCCTTCGGCACGCCTGTCTTCGGTAAATTGACCGCCTTTAGCTGTGGCTCCAACTAGCTGCTGCATCAAGTTTGGCAAGACGTTTTCGGCGAAGGATGCTAAAAGGCGATCGCCCTGATTTCCTTCTGCTTCTCGAATTGCTTCTTTAAACAGTCGAACTGTCAAAAGTTCGTATTTTGCAGGAGTTTCACTGTCATCATCATCTGGAGAATGCAGCCATTTATAAAGTAGTTCATCTTCATTCATGATTCTGTTTCCTCTGGTTGAGTGGGTTGATATTCCTGAATCGTACCCTGTCGAATAATCCACAATTTCCCAAAAACTTCGGCTTGCTCTAATCCGAGGATTAACGTTTCTATTGCTTCTCTCCACTCTGTAAAATTGGCACGAGATGTTAGCCGAATTACAACAATCCCCGCATACTCAGATGGATTAAACCGCATCCGATTGCCAAATCCGCGATCGGCAGTAACTAAACATCTTTCCTCTTGATGGCAAACATTAATAAGTTCGACATCGGAGGTTGAAGTCAAACCTTCACTTGCGACTGTTTCTACGTCATGCCCTGCCAAACGTAAAAAGGTGATAACGCGAACATCGACATTTTCATCTAGCTTTAGCTTCACGTTGCTGCTTCCTCCTTTTTTCCTAATGGAATTTCGGCATAATAATCTCGCGTTACTTCGGCACCGTAAGCAATACAAGCGAATACATCGTCTCTTTCTATGCTGGGATATGCTTCTAGGATTTCCTCAACAGTCATTCCTCCAGCTAGGTAGTCAAGGATTAGGGAAACCCAAATCCGATGGCCGCGAATGCAAGGTTTTCCAAAACAGATATTTGGATCGATCGAAATTCGGGACAGTAAATTATCTCTAGTCATTGGTCTTCCTCCAGGTTTCGCGCAATTCATTTAAACAAATCCACTGGTCATTCTTCTTAATCTCGATGTACTCCCAGCCATTAGCTGAACTGCGATTTACTTTTTCTGCCAATGGACTCGCTTTATCAAAATCTTGTCCGTCGTAAAGAATGGTTCCTGTCACGGAGATTTTCAGACCATTGATATAGTCACGACCTAACTTTTTTGCCAAATCCCGCTTTAGTCTGACTCGCACGGGCATTCCTCGCTTGGTGATACCTGCATCAAATAGCTGAGTCAGCTTGACATGGGAGTTGTCTGCTTTCTCGTCAGAAATCTGACTGGCAAGTGCCAAATCGAGAGTTAACTGAGTTGGTAGTGTCTCCGGTTTACTCGACTGCTGGGGAACGGCTGTTCGATCGGGCTGTGACGGATTGATATTTAGGCGTTTGGGGAGCCATTCGAGAAACGAAGTCCTTAGCAGTTCAGGCATCTGAGAGATGTCGCTGTCGTTGAGATGAATATCCATAAGAAGTCTGTTGAGGTTGTTCCCATCGTGCCATCCTCTCCTGTGAAATGTCAAGTAGTTGCTATAGCCTTATGATATGCGTGTCGCTATAGCCTTGTGTTGAGCGCAGTAACAAAATCGTGTATCGTATATGTATGGAGAAAGGTCGCAGTTCAGTGCTGCACTGGTAGAAATACCTAACAAATACCTCTCAGGGATTGAAACGCTATCGCCTTCTGATGTCGGGCAAAACCCTTTCTCCTCAATCTTTTCAGCATATCCACCCTTCATCCTGCTGCGGTTTCCAGTGCCAAATCAGCGTCTCCAGCAACAGCGCCGATCGCCCAAATGCTATGGTGTAATTTGCTTTACCATGAAATCCATCGCTCAAACCATAGGCTTGGAAATGCACGGGCAATCCGCATTTGGCACGTAAAGTAGCCCGATCGCGATCGGAGACAAAACACACCAACCCTCGACTAGATAATTTGTCGCTAATCTCATTAGTTCCTCCTGTGACTTCCAAATTTTTGAGAATTTGGACTTTGCCGGATTTAGCAATTTCGCTGAGGTCATCTCGCGAGCAATAAAACTGCCAATCTTCTCGCAATTCCCGATATCCAGTCAATTTCAAATAACACAAAGCTTTCTCAAAGCGGCTGACTGCTAACCCGGCTTTTTTAGCTCGCTCCATAAAGTCGGCGCTTGTCATCAACTCAAAATGAAAGTTAGTGAGCAAACTGGGGAGATTGTAAGTTTTAAACCTTTCTTTCTCAGGCTCATCGGGATTAGTAGTGTCATAAATCCCGCAATCTAACTGGCTGATACCGCGAAAACTTCGAGCCTCCTCAATAATTTTCTTTTTCTCTTTTTCCATACAGCGGAAAAGCTGCGCTCGCATCTGTTTGATCGTAACTCCCAAAGCTTGCTCAATATCGGCTGCAAAATTATCCGCTGCTTCGGGATATTGGGTTTTCATCTGATAATTTTTTTCTAACTCTAAATGCACGCAAGCTGACTGAATTCCGCCCCACCGTTTGGGATACTGTCGAAACTCGTTGACATAGCCGTAATGCTGGCGGATAGCCTCGGACAAACTAATGCGATCGCGCGTTTCGCCATCTTGCAGCGGGTGATTTTTCGCCTCAAACAGCCTCTCTACAATAAAGTTGGGTAGCAAAGCATAAGCTTGATAAATGTCAAAGCCTGGATGTCTCCCCAACCTACCGAAACGCTGAATAAAATTCCCCGCATCCGCCGCTTCAAATACCAAAAAATTAATCCGAAAATCAACTCCCACATCAATTGTCGATGTTCCCAAAAGTAAATCAGCATCTTCAACCGATTTAGACTTTTCTGTCTCACCAGTCAATCCAGTATTTTCTCGGATTTTCAATCCCAGCGGTTCAAAAATCGCCTTGAATTTGGGGACTAAGGTTTTTACAGCGGCAATCGAGTTCAGGATAATTGCACCTTTACTCTCAGGATTATCTTGAAAAAATTTCAAAATCGTTGTTTCGGCATTTTCGACAATCCAGTTATAACTAGAGCGCAGGTTGGGCTCTAATTTTTGCGGAAAACTCAAGTTAATCGGATAACTAATCTGCCGCCAGTTGTCACCTGCTGAAAACTGATAACCTCCCTGCTTGACTGGATTGATGATGCGATACTTTAATCCAGCTTTAGATAAAAACTCCTCCAACAAATCGTTAGGTGTAGCAGAGAGGAATAAAAACTTTTTGCCTGGAACAGTGTGTTTAATTAACAGGATGGCATTGATGACGCTGGCAATTTGGGGAGATGAGAAAATGTGGAATTCGTCAAAAACAAAGAGTTCGTAGCTGTCGTCAATTTTGGCAAATAGGCGATCGGCATTGTCTCCTTGGCCTTTTTGGTTTCGCCGCAAATAGCGGAAGTCGTGGATGTAGTGGAAGATGTCGGGATTGGTCAGTAAAATCTCTGAGTTGTCGGCGCGATCGCACAATCCTGCTAATTTTGAAGAAAGTTTGTTTGTGGTAATAAAATCTTCCAGGATTGCTGCATTCAAACGATAAATTTGTGGGTCTTTTTCCGGTTGAAACAGTGCTTTATAGCCTCTTACCTGTTTTTCCTGATCGCGCGCCAGTTCGTTTGTCGGGTACATGGCTAAAGTGCTCGTGCGATTTGTCATCGCTGCCAGGTAAGCTGCTAAACTTTTACCGTCCCCTGTCATCGCTGTATTAAAGACAACATCAATGGTTGGGTCTTGCAGTGCTTCGTAGGTTTCGACTTGATGCTGCGAGAGCCCGTCCCAGGCCGGAGGTAAGGTAATGCCTGATGGAAGCGTCTGGGCGGGACGTGAGTACACGGGTTTTAGCCGGATAGTGTAGGCTGTCATGGTTATCTGCCTTTAGCTTGATGTAATCTCTACTTATAATAAACCTACAATGACACAGCTTTCCTAAATGTGCAAGTATATTTTAGAAAATGTCGCGAAAAAAAGAAGCACTCACCCTTTCAGTCCCGCCGGAAACCAAAGAGCAGCTAGAAGCGATCGCCCTTCGCCTCGGTATCAAATGGGGCAAAAGTCCCAGTGTATCGGGGTTATTGGTCGCGATCGCCCAGCACAAGTTAGAAGTTGGTGAACCCTTCACCCTCAACTCCACCGAAGTCGCAGCCTTACAGCAAGCTGCTAAACTCCTTGTTGATTCAGGCCATCTTCGAGACGCAGAAGTCCTGGCAGCATTAATGTTAGATCGGGGCAACCTTGATGCTCCCCTGCGTCAATCAATTCTGCAACTGGTTAGTCAACCCAGCGAGGGATGGCGTCCCCGCGTCGATGAGCTCCGGAAGGCTCAACAGCCATTTCACCTCCTCTACCGCAATAACCAAGGAGAGGACTTAGAGTACACCGTGCGATACGCCGAGGTGTCTTTTGAAGAAAAACGCTTTTACCTCAACATCTGGTGCGAAGAGACTGATGACATCAAAAATCCCGACTTTGCCGAACTCATCCACAACCGCTGTCTGCGCTTCGACAACATCAAAGCGATCGTCCCTATAAGTGGACACTGGCGGTGCGAAGGCTTAGATTATCTAGCAGTGTACTTACACTTTCGGGGCGGACTGATCAAAGCCTATGAACGCAGAGTGGACAAGGATATTCAGGATGAAGTCTTAGGAGAGGGAAAAACCAAGGTGCGACAAGTTGTGCGGCGCGTTTCCAATCCCTTTTGGCTGATTCGGGAGGTATTCCGTTACGGCGAAGATTGCGTCATTGTGTCTCCAGACAGCGTGCGCGATCGATTCCAACAAAAACTGATTGCCCTCTGCCGCCAGTACAACCTCGAAATCCGCGATTAGATCAAAAAAAAGCAGCCTGTAAAGGCTGCTTTGACAAATAAACCGTTGTTGAGTTAGAGGAGAAAACTTTAAATCGAATTCAAATTACCGCTGTTTCCACTCCTGCCTGAGTTTCCACTATTTTCATCTACCGCTGACTCACCTTGCCTTCAGAACAAAACTTCAAATCCCGATTAGAATGCTGCTGAAAGTTCGTTGACTACTTGGACTCGGCCTCGGAGCACCGCCCGCAGCAAGCGGTTGACACAGCCTCTGTCTTCGTCATTCAGAGAGTCGTCGAAGGTGGCGGCCATCAAACCGTAGCGATCCGCCAGAGTCAAAACGCCTGTATCGGTTACAGAAGCGAGGATTTCAGAGATAGCGCCGGGAAGGAGTTGTACGGGGTGCATGGCAGTGCGGTTGAATTCGATATATTTATCATCTTCTGGTTTCCTCAAAAGATCGGTGATATTAATGAGGCCGCGAATGTGATTCTATAGGGTGAAAGCAAGTGATCCGAGTAGAGTAAAGTTGTGACTTGGGTCACAGGGGCACAGGTTGCCACAGGCAATTCCATCCCGCGCCGATTTTTGGGTAGGACGTGGGGCTGACGGCATTTCGCTAAAATGATCGTTAATGCCCCAACCAGTTTAATTTTTACCCCAGTACCGAAAATGCTTGATTTTCTCAATCCCATCTTGGGCCGCAAGCCCGATCGCATCAAAGCCAATGTGGAAATCTATACTTGGCAAACCTGTCCCTACTGCATCCGCGCCAAAACTTTGCTGTGGTGGAAAGGCGTAAATTTCACGGAATACAAAATTGATGGCGACGAAGCGGCTAGAAAAGCAATGGCCGATCGCGCTAACGGACGCCGCAGCGTACCCCAAATTTTCATTAATAACCAACACGTAGGCGGCTGCGATGACATTCACAAACTCGATGCCGATGGAGAGTTAGATTCGCTGCTAGCTCAACCAGCAGTTTAAATTAGTGTAGGTTGGGTTTCCTTCCACCTGCTCAACCTACAAATTTACAAATCTTTGGCAAATTTACCTAGATTGTCTTGCCGCCATTTAGCATCCGATCGCCTGTCAGTTTGCAATTCTAAGACGCGAATCCCGCTATTTGGCAGCAAATTTAATTTTTCTTTGAACTGTTCCCAATCTTCAATTACCTCGTGTTCCACGCCATAAGTTGCACACAACTGAGCAAAATTTATCTGCTGCGGAGTGGCAAAAAACTCTTCAAATGGCGGGTCAAATTTGGCAACGGGCAACATTTCAAAAATTCCGCCGCCGTTGTTATTAATTAATATGATTGTCAGATGACCTATAAATTTATTTTTAATTAAAAAACCGTTTGTATCGTGCAAAAGTGTTAAATCGCCTGTTAACAAAATACTGCTTTGATTGCGGTGAGCAACTCCAAAAGCTGTTGATAATGTGCCGTCTATACCGTTAGCGCCTCGATTGAAAAATGGTTTTATTTCTAAGATGTTCGGCTTCCAGAAAAACTCTACATCTCGGACGGGCATACTGTTGGCAATAAATATCGGTGTTGCTGGCGGCAAAATTTGGGAAAGCAGCCAGGAAACTTTGGGCTCGATTATGTTGTTAATTGTTGCTATTTTTTGGTCGATTGTTTGTCTGACTTGGATTTCGGTGTTGCGCCAAAGTTGGAGGTATTCGTTTGAGGGAGAGGTTAGAACCCCCCCTAACCCCCCCTTGCTAAGGGGGGGGACTTGAGTTGATTCCTCCTTGCTAAGGGGGGGGACTTGAGTTGACTCGCCCTTGTTTAGGGGGGGGACTTGAGTTAATATAGTTGCGAGATTAGTTGCGAGATTTTCTACGGAGGTTCGCAGGTGAATTGTTTTGCCGTGTAGCGGATCGAAGTTGTGGTGGCTGGGGTCGATTATGTAGCGTTTGGGTTGGGTTTTGTCTAGCCAGTTTCGCAGTTCTTTGCTTGTGGGTAAGTCTCCGATTTGAATGGCGATTTCTGGGGTTAATTTATCTGCTATTTCGCGGTTTCGCAGGATTAAATCGTAGGTGGAAATTAGATGGGGGTTTAGTTGGGCGTAGTTTCTGAGTGGGGATAGTCCTTCTGCTAAAACTGGCCAGTTTAATGATTTGGAAATTTGGCCGATCGCACTACAGTATTTTTCGGCAAATTGAGGCTGTGCCACGCCTGCAATAATTATCCCTCGACCGCACTTTTGCCATTGTTGCATTGTACTTTCTTCTCCCCCCCTTAACAAGGGGGGGCTGGGGGGGGTAGAGCTTTCTCCTGCGAAAATGGGTTCTAATCCTGCAAAGAAATCTTCGGGATTGAATTGTGTTTC
Organism: Microcoleus sp. Pol14D4; assembly: GCF_036701245.1. Lineage (NCBI taxonomy): Bacteria > Bacillati > Cyanobacteriota > Cyanophyceae > Oscillatoriales > Microcoleaceae > Microcoleus > Microcoleus sp. Pol14D4. The sequence continues at coordinate 201,988 of NZ_JAUBQM010000002.1, read as the reverse complement.
TAAAGCTTCTACAGCTATGTCTGGAACGGGTACAAGCGGGTCGCGAAAGGGGATGTTGAGGTGAACGGGGCCGGGAGTTGGAAATTGCGATCGCTCCCAAGCATACACGATCGTCTGCCGCAGATAGTCTAGCATTCCTCTGGACGCAGAAGGCATCGCTAATTCGGCTTGCCAGTTCGGATAATTGCCGTATATTTTAACTTGGTCGATCGCTTGTCCGGCGTGACATTCCCGCAGTTCTGGAGGTCGATCGGCGGTGAATATTAGCAGGGGAATTCGACTTTCTCTCGCTTCTATTATAGCAGGATAAAAGTTAGCTGCTGCAGTTCCCGATGTACAAATTAGTGCTGTTGGCAAATATGATTTTTTTGCGGTTCCTAATGCAAAAAAGCTGGCTGAACGTTCGTCTAGTATGGGAATAGTTTCTATTTTTTTGTTTTGAGCAAAGGCTATTGTTAGCGGTGCCGATCGCGAACCGGGACAAATCACGGCGGTAGTTAATCCCAACCGCTGCAAAGTTTCTGCTAATACGGAAGCCCAGACGGTATTTGTGTTGCGAAAATCTATTGGCATTGCTAAACCTGAGTAGCTCAACTCTGTATTGTGCTAGGATATTATACTCAAATAATTGTCAGGATACATTTTTATGATTCTTGAGGCGGTTGTGCTGAATGTCAAATCTAGGTGTGAGAGGGATTTTGAGATAGCTTTTAGAGAAGCCTCCAGTCTGATAGCGTCTATAGATCGATATTTATCTCACGAACTTCATCGCTGCACAGAAGTTCAAGGAAAATATCTATTATTGGTGAGATGGGAAAATTTAGAAGCTCATACCATTAGATTTAAGAATTCCGCTGAATATCAAGAGTGGAAAAGAATGCTTCACCATTTTTACGATCCTTTTCCCATAGTAGAACATTTTGAGGAGGTGAAAATTAAACATTAACACAGACTCAATGAATTAGCCAGACAAGTCTACATTCGGCAAAGTAGCTGAATTAGACTAAAGCATTTAAAAGTGGTTGTAATTTGAGCTGAATTTCTGCTAGTTCTTTTTCTGGTTCCGAACCGGCAACAATACCAGCACCAGCATAAAGTATAGCCCGATCGCCATCGATTAAAGCCGATCGAATTCCCACGGCAAATTCGCCGTTGCCGGTGCGATCGATCCAGCCGAGGGGTGCTGCGTACAAAGAGCGATCGCAGCTTTCGCAGCGGCGAATTTGTTCGAGGGCAACATCTCTCGGCACGCCCGCTACCGCTGGGGTTGGATGCAGTTGAGCTAAAATCTTTAATAAATGAATATCAGGGGGAATTTGAGCTGTTATAGGTGTCCACAAGTGCTGAATGTTTGATAGTTGCAGCAGTCTGGGCACTGGGGAAAATTTGGGGGTTATGCCGAGTTTAGATAGGCGATCGACAATAAAGTCAATCACAACTTGATGTTCGCGAATATCCTTCTCACTCTCTAGCAATCCTTGGGCTAATTTCGCATCTCCCGCCTCCGTTTTTCCTCTCGGTGCTGAACCTGCTAAAGCATCTGTTAATAACTGATTGTTGTGAATGCTAATTAAGCGTTCTGGACTAGCACCGATAAAATTTTGTCCTTTGCCGTTACTGGTTGAAAATACATAGCAATCTGGATAGCTGAGGCGCAAGTTGTTTAATGAATCTATTAAACTGAAAGGGGTTTGAGAAATCACATTGATTGCTTGGGATAAAACTATTTTACTAAAATATTTAGATGCGATCAATTCTAAAGCCGACTTGACTGATGTTTTAAATTGACTGGCATCATTGACGGGGATTTGTTTCAAAGATATCGAACTGTCGATCGCAGTTGTTAGTTTATGGTATTTGCGAGATTCAATTTTATCAAAGGTTTGCCAAATATTCTCAGCAATGTTTTTAACGTTTCGATCTTTTTCTATGATGGCATTGGCAACGAGAATGCAGCTATCTTTCTGTCTGGCAATCTGCCATTTGGGTAAAAATATGGTGGCGGGCGGAAAGTAAGAATTAGCAGCAATGTTCTCATCAAAAAAAGCAAAGCTACAAAAAAAGTGAGGTCCGCTAAATGGCAAGCGTTCCGCACCAATGGTAATTGTATTGGCAACTGTTGAACGAATAAAGTTTTGAGCTGCCACAAAGCGATCGGTTCCTGCTACGGTGAGATGGATTGCCGAATCAAGGGCGGCAATTGCAAAACTTTTGCCGGCAATGGGGTCTCTTTTTTCAAAGTAAAAGTGCCGCTGACAAGGTTCGGAAATCTCTTGCAGTACAGCTAGCGGATCGAGGGGATAAATTTCCTGAGAAATACTAACTATTTTTGTGCGATCTTTTTCGGTTAAAGACTGCTGGCAATTTAACAGAAACTGATGCAGTTGATTGCGGTCTTGCAAGAGATTAGCGCGGTGCGGTATTACTGTCATGAAAGCGAGAATAGCAGATTTGTCAGATAGAGTGTGGGTTTGTCCGGCTAAAACCCCTATTTCGATCTAAGCACGGGAGGGCGATCGCAAAACACGACCTTTTGAGTTTCCCTCCCTGTTTGGGCTCTGTTGGGGAAAAAAACCGACCGTCGGGCGATCGAGCGAAACATTTAGACACAAAACTTTAAGATCGATCGGCTAAATTTCGCAAAAGTCGATCGACCCCTGCAGAGGTTTACAGACGGGCTACTTGCGCTGTTTGAGTACCGCCACAGCCTCTGTGTGGATGCCCCCCGCACACTCAACCCGATCGAGAGTAGACTTTGTTCACCAATAAAATTGTAAAATTACTACGCTGCTATCAATTGAATCAAGTTTGTGTAATGACAACAAAGTTAATTGAACGTCCAAATAGTAAATTGTGGCTGGCGGCAATCAAGCCGCCCATGTACAGCGTTGCTGTGATTCCTATTTCAGTAGGAACTGCAATTGCTTTTGCCGAAACTCAAACGATCAATTCGTCAATTTTTTCGACATTTTTAATTTCAGCCATTTTGATTATAGCATGGCTGAATCTCAGCAATGATGTATTTGACTCAGAAACAGGCATCGATAAAAACAAAGCGCATTCTCTAGTTAACTTAACCGGAAATAAAACTTTAATTTTCGGGCTAGCCAATCTGTTTTTAGCAGTTGGAGTGTCTGGAATCTGCGCCATAAGCTGGTGGCAAAAAGACCCAACAGTAATTTTGCTAGTAGTTTTATGCTGTGCTCTCGGCTACACTTATCAAGGGCCTCCGTTTCGTCTTGGCTATCAAGGTTTGGGAGAAATTATTTGCTTTTTCACCTTCGGGCCGCTAGCCTTCGCCGCTGCTTATTACAGTCAAACTCAAACTTGGTCTGCCACTAATTTTGCAGCGTCGGCAATCGTGGGAATTACTACGAGTATCATCTTATTTTGTTCTCACTTTCACCAAGTTGAGGACGATTTGGCGGCGGGTAAAAAATCCCCAATTGTTCGACTCGGTACGAAAAAAGGTGCTCAGTTGTTGCAGTGGTTGTGCGGCAGCGTTTATGGTTTGACTGTGCTATTTGTGGCTTTGGGAATGTTCCCAATTTGGACGTTGTTAATTTTTGGGAGTTTGCCATTTGCGATCGACCTTTGCCGCCATGTCACAGACTATCACGACCAACCGGTAAAGGTCAGCAACTCTAAGTTTATCGCAGTTACGCTGCATTTTTCGAGCGGATTGCTGCTGGCGTTGGGGTTTGTTTTGTAGATCGGGCGATCGAGAATCCGGGTAAATTGGAGGTATGGTTTGCTAAGTTGAGGGAGTTGGTGGAGTTGGCAGAGTTGGGCGACTTCTCAAAATCTTCTTTAATTCAGCAATCCGTACCTCATATTGAATCGTATAATTGTATATGGACAAATTTAATAATTATAACTTTCACTATTTTTTAACTGGCAACAAGAATCAGCCGACACTTTTATTTTTGCATGGATTCACGGGCAGCAGTCAAGACTTTAGCAGGATGATTCCCTTACTTTCTAACAGTTATTGCTGCTTAGCAGTTGACCTTCCCGGCCACGGAAAAACCCAAGTCAACGGCGACGAAAGTTGCTACACTATGTCAAATACTGCCCAAGCATTAATCGAGTTATTAGATGATTTACAAATAGACAAATGTTTGTTGTTGGGCTATTCAATGGGCGGGCGATTGGCACTTTACATGACATTACATTTTCCCGAAAGATTCGAGAAAGTAGTGTTAGAGTCAGCTTCTCCGGGATTGAAGACACAAAAAGAGCGATCGCACCGCCTAGAAGCCGATTTACAGCTAGCACAAAAGCTGGAAAATAGCAACATTAAAGATTTTTTATTCAACTGGTACGATCGCCCTTTATTCAACTCTTTAAAAAATTCTCCTAATTTCGACAAACTCATAGAAACCCGCTTAGCAAACAATCCCTTAGAGTTAGCCAAATCACTCCGCAATATGGGAACCGGCAACCAGCCCTCTCTCTGGGAAAAACTCGCACAAAATAACATCCCTCTCCTCTTGCTAGCAGGAGAATACGATGATAAATTTATAACTATAAATACCGAAATTGCCAAATTGTGTCCGGCCGCTATTCGGGAAATTGTACCAAAAGCTGGCCACAATATCCATTTTGAAAATATCGATAACTTTGTCACAGTTGTGAGAGAATTTTATGATTAACTAAAAAACTCATGCTTCATCAATTCGAGTTTCGCACTTATCAGCGAAAATTTAAGCGCCCACTGCAAACAAGTCACGGCATCTGGGATATTCGATCGGGAATTATTCTTCGACTTGTTGGCGAGAATGGTCGAATAGGTTGGGGAGAAATTGCCCCTTTGAGTTGGTTTGGTTCTGAAACTTTTGACCAAGCTTTAGATTTTTGTCAGCAGTTGCCAGGTAATATTTCATCAGAGATGATTTTTGCTATTTCTGCTGAATTGCCGGCTTGTCAATTTGGCTTTGAGTCAGCACTATCAAACGAGCAAAATTCACCCCCCCCAGCCCCCCCTTGCCAAGGGGGGGAGAAAAGCGAACATTTAACTCACCTTTCCCAAAAGGGAGAGAAGATGCAAAAAAATAGGTTCAGCGGTTTATTGCCAGCAGGTGAAACAGCTTTGCAGGCTTTGCAAGTGCTTTGGTTAGAGGGATATCGCACGTTTAAATGGAAAATTGGTGTTGCTGCAATTGAGGAAGAATTAAATATTTTTCAGCAGCTAATCCAAGCAATGCACAATTTGTGCGATCGCGAAAAACCATTTTTGCGCTTAGATGCTAACGGGGGACTCAGTTACTCGCAGGCTAAAACATGGCTGGAAGCTTGCGACAAGGTAAAAGCAACTCCCGATTTTTCTGCAGAGATTGAATTTTTGGAACAGCCGTTGCCCGTAACACAGTTTCAGGAAATGGTAGAATTGAATGCTATTTATGCAACTCCGATCGCCCTTGATGAATCTGCCGCCAACCTCGATCGCATCCAAGAGTGCTACAGCCAAGGCTGGCGGGGAATTTTCGTCATTAAACCTGCGATTGCTGGTTCCCCATCCCAACTGCGAAAATTTTGTCAAACTCACAATATAGACGCTGTTTTCTCATCAGTATTTGAAACCGAAATCGGCAGACAAGCAGCATTAAATTTAGCAACACAATTGTCTTTAAATAAGAGATCGCTCGGCTTCGGCACAGATTGCTGGTTTGATGACAACCATTCGGTTTTAGATTTTAGATTTTAGATTTTAGATTTTAGATTACTCCCACGACTAAATCAAGCGGGTTAGGTAATTGTTTTGAATCGATAAACTTGGTGAAAGCATCTATGGCAACAAATCTAACAGTAAATATTCTGGATATCGCGGCTAGCTTGCCCGATAATTGGCTGATCGGTTGTGACAGTCGCGAATTTGCCCCAATTGTCGATCGGCTATTTCAAGAAATCACCCAAAATCCCGCACAAAAAACACCCCCAAAAATTTGCCTTGCAGAACCAGAACCCGTGCAATTTCTGGCGAGTTTCACCGCCGCACGCGCCGCCAAATGCTCGATTTTTCTCTGCAATCCCAACTGGGTAAAACAAGAATGGCAACAAGTCTTTGATTTAGTCCAACCAGACATATTTTTAGGACAATACCCGCTTCCAAAAAATCCCCCTATCCCAATCCGCGAAGGCGGACTTCATTTGTCTAACACTGAATTCCATTCGCCGACAAAAAGCGGTTTTGATACAATCATGATTCCCACCGGCGGTTCTTCAGGAAAAATCCGTTTTGCCATCCACACTTGGGAAACACTAACCGCATCAGTACAAGGTTTTCAACAATATTTTCATGTTGACAAAATCAACTCGTTCTGCGTTTTGCCATTATACCACGTCAGCGGTTTAATGCAATTCATGCGTTCCTTTACTACCGGAGGAAAACTGGCCATTCAGCCATTTAAAGAATTAGAAAATGGTAAAAAAAGCAATATCCAACCCGAAGAATTTTTCATTTCTTTAGTTCCCACTCAACTGCAACGGCTGCTGCAAAATCCAGATACAGCTAATTGGCTTGGACGCTTTCGTGCCGTACTTTTGGGCGGTGCTCCCGCTTGGCCGGAACTTTTAGAAAGCGCTAGGAACTATCAAATTAAATTAGCGCCAAGTTATGGCATGACCGAAACTGCCTCGCAAATTGCTACACTAAAACCCGAAGATTTTCTCGCTGGCAATAACAGTTCCGGTAAAATTTTACCTCACGCTAAAATAACTATTCGCAGTGCAAAAGGCGAGATTTTGTGTTATAATAAAATCGGCAATATTGCGGTAAATGCTAAATCTTTGGCGTTGGGTTATTATCCTGAACAATTTGGCGATCGGGAATATTTACAATTAGATGATTTGGGTTTTTTTGATAAAAATAACTACTTAAATATCGTCGGACGCAGCAGCGACAAAATTATCACAGGCGGAGAAAATGTATTTCCGGCGGAAGTTGAAGCCGTTGTGCGATCGACTAATTTAGTTGCGGATATTGCTGTAATTGGCTTGCCAGACAAAGATTGGGGTCAAGTCGTTACGGCTATCTACGTTCCCGCTAATTCCGAAGTTAGTGTCAAAAATCTGCAAGCGGCAATAGAAGATAAGTTGAGCAAGTTTAAGCGGCCGAAATATTGGGTAGTTGTCGAACAATTGCCGCGCAATTCTCAAGGCAAAGTCAATCGAGAACAATTGCAAGAAATTGCGATCAAATATCAATAATTATTAGGCGCAATCAATGCAGAAGGCAGAATTTATCCTGCTTATTTCCGCCTCCTGACAACAGTCAACAGTCAACAGTCAATTGACTAATTACGACAAACCTAATAGCCTTCTCGTCCTCTCTGCTTCTTGTCTTTGAAAATCCACAAACTTCAACATTCGGTAAACTACCTCTATTTGGGGCAACTTAATACCTGCTTGCTGCGCCACCCGTATCGGATTACCAAAAATCGCCTCCACTTCCAGGGGCCGCGATTCATCATAATCGATTTTCATGCTCGTGCGGTAAGGCTTCATTTTCTCAGTGTAGTCGAGCATATGTGGGATAAAGTCATCGGGAATAATGCGATCGCAACTTTTGGCTCCCGCTACCACTTCCCCCATCATTTCCTTGACTAAAATCAGAGTATCAGGATTAGCCATCAGTTCGTCAGTCCTGGCATCCAACACTACAGACAGCCCGTTGTAAGGAATATTCCAAACTAGCTTTTTCCACCTTGATAAGAGCAAATCTTCGCTCATTTTAATAGGAATATTAGCCCGTTTAAAGTCCGCAGCAATTTTGTGCAATCTATCAGTAATACCGATTGCTTTGTAGTCCTGGGCATATTCTCCGAGTGTGATAGTGCCGTAATCTAGGTGGCAGATATGACCGGGCCCAACTTTATAAGAACAGAGAAAACACAGCCCGCCAAGCACTCGGTCTGCACCGACAATTTTAGCTACTTCCGGTTCGGCATTCAATCCGTTTTGCAATACTAAAACCGCGCCGTTATCCTTTAATAAAGGAGGCAATATTTTTGGCAACAAGTGATTTTGAGTGGTTTTCAGCGCTACAATTACTACGTCGCACTGAGGCATTTTGTGCGCGTCGTGGTAGGCGCGGACGTGGGGTAGGGTGAAGTCGCCTTCGGGAGAATCGACAATCAAACCGTGTTTTTTGACCCGATCGTAATCGCTGCGTAGCAAAAAATTGACTTCTAAACCTGCTTGTTGCAGTCTAGCACCGTAGAATCCGCCTAAAGCTCCCGTGCCCACAATGGCATAATTGCGATTTGACATAATATCAAAAAGTCAGGAATAATATCAACTAAACAGAAATTTGACTGTCATACCCTGCTATTATTTAAAGATAGAACTAATCGGAAATCTGAATCTCAAATTTCCTCATCCACTGCATTAAGTCTTCAGATAGCTGTTTTCGAGTTCGGCTAACTACATTTATGCAGACGTGCTTAGTAAGAGCTTTGGCTGCGCTTCTTCCTGCAACCTCGCCAGAAAATACTTGATAGACAATTTCAAATTCATCGCCAGCAACTTGTTTGGGGGTCAATTGAATCGTCAGCCGATCGCCCGCAAACATTGGGCGATAAAAATCTACACTAGCATGAATTATGGGAAAGGCAACCTCGGAATTGCTGAAAAATGCTTTGAGATTGATTCCCGATGCTGCTAGAGATGCCTCGTAAGCTTCGTGGCACATCGCCAAAACGTTAGCAAAGTAAACGACTCCAGCAGCATCGGTATCTTGAAAGCGAACAGTGCGGGTGTAAGTGAAAGGCATTTGAGGTAGTAACGGGCGATCGCAAATTCGATCGCAATTTTACCAACCATCATATCGGTAAACCCGCACTTTGGGAGAAGTTATCACCTAAGTAAGTAGGCGCTAATTTTTTATATTGTAAAATTCGCCCTCCTCACTCCTTCCCCTTCTTTCTTAACCTTTGTTCTTAATCAACATCACGTCTATAATCTTCAGGGCAATATCTTCGGAAAGCCCCAAGGCACTGTAAAGATCGTTCAAAAGTTGTTCTTCTTCTTCTGAAACCTCGCCATCGGCTAAAGCGATATCAGTTGTGACAGCAAAAACAGTTTCTTTAAGTTCGTCGGGAAGCGTTGCCAAAGCTGCATTAAACAGTACCTCAACTCCTTGCCGTTGCAGAATCATCAGCAGGCGATCGAGCATTTTTCTCATCACGTCATCGGGATAACTGCGGAACAGTTGCATCCGAGATAGCGTCATGCTAATCGCTTTACTTTCGCTGTCATTGATGTAACCGTCGGCTGCTACAGCAATTAGCGCGATCGCCGCAAATGCTTCGGCAGGCCCTAACGTTACGTCCGTTTCTTGGCGAGTCTGCGATACTTTATCAAATAAACCCATGATATTTTCCTCATTATTTAGTGGTCGATTTAGGGAGTCAGGATGGGTTCTGGCTCTGGAGGTTTCTTTGGGGATTTTGATAATTATATCAAATTTTGTTAGTTAGTTGTTATCAATAAAATTATGAAAAAATTAAGAATTTTTATTTCGCCCTTGTGTGCTGTAAGGGCGGGTTAATTCCTATCCTGAATTGCCTTCCCATATATCGGCTAAAACCCGCCCTAGAGCGCAGACTATCTATTTGTCAAAAAGGGCTAAATCTGCTTTCAGGAAATCAACAAACTGCCGCGCAGTCCTCCCCGATCGCCCGTTGCGACGAGTTGCCCATTCTTTAGCACGGTGCTCCAAATCCTCAGCAGCGAGTTTGATGCCAGCAAGTTCTGCCAGATGTCGGACAATTGTTAAATAAGTGTTTTGATCTGCCGGTTCAAAAGTTAAAGTTAAGCCAAATCGATCGCTAAAGGAAAGTTTTTCCTGCACCGTATCCCAAGCGTGAACTTCGTCTCCATCGCGGGGGCGAGGCCTGTCGTCAAAAAACTCTCGAATTAAATGCCTGCGGTTAGATGTTGCGTAAACTACCACATTTTGAGAGCGAGCAGTGACATTTCCTTCCAAAACAACTTTCAGAGCTTTAAAAGCATCATCATCTTCTTCAAAGGAAAGGTCGTCTACAAAAATAATAAACTTTTGAGGAACTCCCCGCAACTGCTCGACAATTAGCGGTAAATCTTGCAAATCTGATTTAGATACTTCAATCAAGCGCAGATTGCGAGATCCAAATTCATTTAACAGCGACTTCACCAAAGAAGACTTGCCCGAACCGCGGCTCCCGTACAGCAAAACGTGCAAAGCCGGATAACCTGCCAACAAAAACTCCGTATTTTTCACCAGAGCATCCCGCTGCCAATCGCAGCAAACCAACTCTTTTAAAGTTATGCGATCGGGATGCGAAATACTCGCAAACTGCCCTCTCCGCCACGCAAAAGCGCGATATTCAGCAAACAAACCCGTGCCAAACTGTCGGTAATAAACTGCCAAAGATTCCGCCGCGCTCGACCATTTTTCTAGTTTCCCGTGCAGCGGCAAATCTCCCGGTTCTGCTACAGTTTCTGAATGCCAAATCGGAGGCACTGCGTCAAGTTGACCCGCTACCCGCACCCACTTGCTCAACTGTTCGCTGCTGCATTCGTAAATATTTTGCAGCACTTGTAAATCATGTCTGGCGGCCTCCACCAACGCGGGGGGCAAACTTGCAAAATCTGTTTGCTGTGCTCGCCGTGAAAAGGGGTTTTCGTCTTTGAGAATTTCGGAAATCAGAGAATCTTTCCAGCTCAGATTTTTAGCAGCCTGAACTTTGAACCAGTTCCCGTAAGCTACCTGACATTCCAAACCGCTGACTTCGCTGTGGTGGAGGGCTTGCAGCAAATCCAGAAAAGCTTGACCTGCGGGGCTTTTGAGAACTGACTGATACAGCAGCAGGGAGGCTGCTTGGCGCTGGAGGTAACGGATTTGGGCGATCGCAGCAGAAGTTAGGGCTGACATAATGGCAATTGTATAACAGTTACATATCCTGACTGGCTTTAATAAATTTTCTAACAATTCGTGACACTAATTGCAGGCCGCGCTGTATAAATTTAGATGCAAAGAGTCAATGCAGGAGGATTAAAAATGAATTTAGGTACAGCAGCGGCGATCGGCTACGGCATTTTAACACTGGTTGGCGGCATCATGGGTTATATCAAGGCCAAAAGCCAAGCCTCGCTCATTTCGGGCTTGATTAGCGGTTCGCTGCTAATTTTTGCCGGCACCGCCCAGCTTATGGGACAAAGTTGGGGTTTAACATTAGCAGCAGCCATCTCCGCTGTTTTAGTAATAGTCTTTATTGTGCGCCTGGTTAAAACTCAAAAATTCATGCCGGCAGGAATGCTAATTTTAGCTAGCTTAGCGTCTTTGGGCGCGATCGTTTACGAACTCAGCGGTCAATATCAATAATCAGTTGACTGTTGATTGTTGACTGTTGACTATTAACTGTTTTTAGTGGTCAGTGGTTATTTGTTAATTGTTAGTTGTTCGTTTTAATAACCAATAACCAATAACTACTAACCAATAACCAGTGACCAATAACTAATGACTTATGACCAATAACTAATGACTTATGACTGCATCAATATACTGCTGGACTTCCCTGAGTTGCTGCCGCTGGCATTCGATCCAATCTTTTTCCGCCGCTCGCTGTTGGGCTGTCTCTTGCTGATAACGCGCCTGCTTCTCTAAAAGATTATTGTAGAACTTCATCGCTTTTTCTACTGTTTCAATAGCCAGTTTTATACGCTCTTCAAAAATCTCTAAAATCAACTTATCCATGATCGATCCAAGCACTTTACAAGACTCTTCAAAATCTACCAAACTGATTTCCATCTTGCTTTTATGAACCAAAGTATCTACAGTATCTTTCAGTATTTCTCTAAAACTCTTCATATAAGAATCCGGCAAGTATTTCAGTGGCTCCGTAAACTTCGATAGAATCTCTCCCCCTATTGATTGGAGACGCTCTCTAAATTTCAACTGACTGTTTAGGTCGAAGCATTCAATACAAACTTCAATTTTTTCTATATCAATAGATTGTAATTCTTTAAAAATTAAACTTAGTTCATGTTCCATAATTAAACTCACTCGCTCGATCTGGGCATCAACCTCATTCCGCAACTCTTTGTGCAAATTATCTTTTTCAAAAAAACCAATAGTATCTCTTTGAAATACTTGAGGGCTTTTATCCCACAAAAACCACTGATTTTTTAACTTGGTCGCCTTGTCGCTCCAAGATTTGCGAACTTTAGCAACAGCATCATATTTGCCTTGTTTTCCTAAACTGCGAATTCTCACATCGCATCCGCTTAGTTCGCCCATTTGCTCCCACACATCAACAGCAGATGCTCCAGCAATTCTCGGCTTACTATTCCAGACATCCTCAGCCTGAGATACATCTTTGAAACATACCTGAAGTAAGCTCTTGAGTCTGAGGGCAGATTGCTTAATTTCCTCAATACAAGGTTCCACATCTAAGCTGAGTTGGGTAGCTGACTGTTTAATCTCCACGGATTGATATTCGTTTGCCAACAATCGATCGCTAAATTGGGTAATAGCCTGGAATACCTTGAGATACTCATTCATTTCCTTTCATCCCTCGTTTCCCTAAACAGCATACAATACAGAACATCTGCCTTTTTGAATGCACGCTGAGTCACAACATGGATTATCTATTCACCCCTGCAACTCAGGCTCGACTCAATAGTGGCAACCTCGTACAGCCTGCTGTCAAAACAGGAAAATTGCTCCCTGCTGCTAGAGATCCGGTGACAGGGGAGTTTGTGGAGATCGCAACAATCTTTTATCAATCAACAAGTGGAACTCTATCCGATCGCGGAGTTATAGGATTGCTCGCACAGTTAGCCGGAGGTGGCCCCATACAGCCGCTGGTAGCTCCCGTGTACGTGACATTGGCGCCGTTGCAGGTGGCTCACACTCACCAGGGGTTTCAAAAAATATACAGAATGCTTAACTGTCTGAAAATTAATTTGGCAGTTATGCAAGCGACTGCTGCTGTCATTGGTATTGGCACTGTATCGAACACAGTTTTGTCCGCAGTAAACCTCAACCAAGTATTAAAAATCCGAGAAGAGGCAAAGCACCAGAAGCTAAAAATTAAAGACGGGTTTATCGATCTCAGACACATCCTCAAAGATAGGGGAGTAGAGGTAATCCAGCAGATTTTTAAGGTTGCTCACGACTCTAGTTTTGAAATGCACCGCCAGAAACTGGTTAACGGTTACGATATTTTTTCTAAAGCTATTAAACGCTGTCAGTCAGCCCTAACAGTGCCAGATATTAAACTTCGGAATTACGAAATTAATAGCGGGCGGGATATGCTGTTTGAGGCTTTAAAAATTTATGATAATCCTAGTTTGTTGGAGGGGTTGTGTTCTGCCGGACAGCTCAGGCAAATGGAATGTGTTTGGGCGATCGAGCAGGCGATCGGCGTTACGTTTCACTTGCAGCGCGCCTACGATATGGTGAGCGATCGCCTGCTGGAACTCCAATCAAAAATTCGTCAAAATCTTCTAACTGTTGTTAAAGGATGTCAATCCGAACCACAACTAGATTTTTTATTTCCTGAAGTTACTAGGATTCTCGGTCATGATTTAAGTGTAATAGAATTTTGGCAAAATGAGGTTGATTGGATGCAAACTTTGTCTCCAAAAGAGCAGCATCAGTTAGCTAGTTTAGATAAACTCACCGGCGATAGTTTAAAAAGCAGCGTGTACACTAAATTCGCGGTATTAGCTGCGGAAGCTTCCCTTTATGAAACTTTAAAGCAAAAGTCTCACTTTCTCTCCTTGCGCGACCAGCTAACCTTCGCTTTGTCGCCGGAAATCCGCCGGGGATACCAAGTTTATATCAGCCAACAGGCGATCGCTACTGGCTATCCAGCTTTAGCTGCCTCAAATTGGCAAGAAATATCCGATTTAACTGTGGCTAACCTCTACTACTTTTTTCAAATTCGAGAGGAATCAACTGAAAATTATCCAACTGACGACCAATTAGAAACGCCTTATTGGCACTTTCCCCAAACCTTAAAAAACGAGCTTAATCTTAGCAATTAAATTACCAGTGACTAATGGATACTGTTGACTGTTGACTGACTTATTCAGTCCTGGACACAAGTTTTCAATTGTTACACTATCTGTATTAGTAAAGCGCGCACTTCGCACCCTACAAGTATAGTCTGTGCGTCAAGGAATATTTTTCCTTCTTCCTTCTGATTACCTCAGCCACAACTTAATAGTATTGTCTTTAGAACCGCTAGCAATAGTTTTGCCATCAGGACTAAAAGTCACCACATAAACCTCATCGGAATGTCCAGTCAAAGTATTCAGCAACTCTCCGGTAGCAAAATCCCAAATTTTAATAGTTTTATCCTTGCTCCCGCTCGCAATAAACTTCCCGTCCGGGCTGATAGCAACCGAGACAATATCGTCAGAATGTCCCTTGATAGAGCGAATTAAATCTCCTGTTTCGATATTCCATATCTTTATAGTTTCATCGTAGGAACCGCTAACAATTGTCTTGCCGTCCGGGCTAACCGCAACCGACCTCACCGCGTCGCCGTGTCCCTCAATAGTTTTGAGCAACGCCCCTGTTGCGACATCCACAACTGTAATTTTTTTATCCTTAGAAGCGCTAACCAAACTTTTTCCATCGGGAGTGAAAGCAACAGAATAAACAAAATCTGTATGGTCGGGAAAATTCTGAATCAAACTGCCAGTTGCTGCATCCGAAATCTTCGTGGTTTTGTCTCCGCTGCCGCTAGCTACAAGCTGTCCGTCGGGGCTCAGAGCGACAGACCAAACAGAAGCAGTGTGGTCGAGACTGCGAATCACTTGCCCTGTTTTTAAATCCCACAGCATGACTCGCCAAAAACCTGTTCCAGTCGCGAGTCTCGTACCGTTTGAATCGAAAGCAACCGACCAAATGGTGGAGGAATCTCCTGGAAAAGTGCGGAGCGATTTGCCTGTAGCTAAATCCCAAATTTGGATGGTTTTGTCTTTAGAACCGCTGGCTAACATTAAGCCGTCTGGACTGAAAGCAACAGATCCAACTGCATCTGAATGCTGAGCGAAATTTTTGACTTTGGCGTTCTTCCACCGCAGACCTGCTTGGCACTGTTCCTGTAAGTTTTTAGCAGACGCATAGCTAGTGGAAGTGCTGGCAATAGTTGGTATTTGGCTGATACACTCTTCATAATTGCTGGCTTTATAAAGACTTTCAATTTGATTGAGCTGTTGGGATTCTTGCTGGACTCGCTGCTGCCATTCTTGCCACTTGAGATATCCGTAAATTCCGCCGATCGCAGCTAAGATGGCTGCAATTGTTGCCCCGGCGAGATAAGGATTGAATTTGCGAGTTTCTTTGGGGACAAGCACTGCTGCGCTGCCGATCGAGAAATCGGTTTTTCCGTTCAGATTTACCTGCGAGGATACTGCCGGACTTGCCTGCAATTCGAGTTGAGGGGCGCTGCTGGCTGGTGGCCCACTGGGGTTGCGGTGTCCCTCCAAAACTGTGGAGATCGCCTTGTACAATTTAGCGAATAAAGATTTAGGAACGACTAATTCTTCGATTTTCGCGGCATCTTCGTCGGTAAGCCCTAAAACTTGCTGCAAGCGTTTTAATTCGTCGCGAGTTTCCTGAGAAAAGGGATATTCTTGCTGCATTGCTTCTTGCAGTGATTGTTCGTAGCGTTCGCCTTTTTGCCTGTATTTGCGGTAAGGGTTCAATACCTCATCTTCAATCGCCTCTGCTTCTTCTGGCAGTAATTCCAAACTGACGCGCAGTTCATCTAATATTCTACGACCGACGACTGTAATATCACCCCGGCTGCTGCTGCGCCGATCGACTTCTTCGCGATATATTGTCAGCTTGGGAATCCGTGCCCGCGAGCGATCGCCAATTTTCCTCAAATCTGCTAAAGCTTCCGCCGCCGACTGGTACCTCTCCCGAAAATCGTAGCGCACCATATTGTCCAAAACATCAGCCAGCGCTTGGGAACAGGTGGCTAAATGCCGCCAAACAATTTCGCCTTTATTAGAATTTTTCAAATCCCGCAGTTTCGGCAAATCGTAAGCCGGCAAACCCGTCATTGCTTGGATGCCAATCATTCCCAAAGCGTAGATATCGCTGTTGAGTTGCGGGTTGTATTGAAATTGTTCGATCGGCATATATTCCAGAGTGCCAATCCGCACAGTTACCGGCGCTTGTCTTTGAGCGATGTGAATTTCTTTCACCGAGCCAAAGTCGATTAAAACTAACTTGTTATCTGAATAGCGGCGGATTAAATTTGCCGGTTTAATATCTCGGTGAATTACTCCCTGTCCGTGTACAAACACTAAAATTTCTAACAGTTCCTTCAGCAAAGCAATCATCTTTTCTTCGCTTAGAGGTTTGCCCGGTACAATCTCAGTTGATAGCGAGTGACCGGCAACAAAAGATTCTACTAAGAAAAATTCTTCATTTTCTTCAAAATAAGCGAATAGCTGAGGAATTTGGTCGTGTTGACCGAGCTTTTCTAGAACTTCTGCTTCTTTTTGAAAAAGACGGCGCGTAGTATTAATTAATTTTGGTTCGGTGGTACCGGGACGCAGGTGCTTGACAAAGCACTGCGGTTCTCCCGGACGGCGAATATCTTTGGCAAGATATGTTTGTCCAAATTCTCCTGTTTCTATGACTTCAATGATTTGATAGCGTCCATCTAAAAGTTGGCTCACCATGATAATAACGCAGCCTTTTTTTGGTTGATTTTCGCAAGAAACAGTTGCACTGTTGAGTCAGTTGTATAGCCTTTTTCCGGTAAATTAGGTGTTCCTAGGCATTGACCAAACAGGGCATTGGGCATTGGCAAAACAGGGCATTGGGCGGGAATAGTTGTTTCTTTCGTTCTTCTTTCTTTCCTTCTTCCGACTTCCATCGGACTTCTGCCCTCTGACTTCTTTCCTTCTGACTTCTTTCCTTCTGACTTCTGACTTCTGACTTCTAACTGAGATATTGCACGATTCTCAATTACTTGTTTAGGAACAGGCAAGATGCCTGTTCCACAATAAAACTTATTCTTTGTGGAACGGGCATCTTGCCCGTTCTTGACAATTGTGCAACATCTCAGTTCTGACATACTTTATCTTTTCAACATCTGCAAAGCTTGATATCCCAAAAAGAAAAAACCCAAAGCGCCGAGTACCGCTATCGTGTTCGCAAACACATCGACTGTAAAAAATTCGCCCATTGCAATCTCCTCTGACAACTGATATCTATCCTCGGCTTTTCGGCCGCTGTCTGGGTGAGGGGTCTTACCCCTCGGTGCGGGCGAGCCGAAAGATGCTCACAAATTATAGCAAAAGAGGCGGTCAAAATAACTTTTCGGGCGATCGACTAGCTTTTTGTTTTAATATTTTTTAATATTTAGAGAGACAAATCGTCTACCGAAAATTTCAGGTCTGTTCGCTTTGATATTGTTAACCCTGCTAATTTTTTCTCTCATTGTAAGTAGAGCTTACACTAAGAATTTGCGCCGATCGGTCAAATATGCGCCTCGAACCGACAGAAGTTCCGCCAGGCCCTCACCGGAACCGGCCGCGCAGTTCCCTAAAGTTTCGGTAATCGTACCAGCATACAACGAGGCAGAGAATATCCGGGATTGCGCGATCGCCGTGAGGGAGAGTACACCGCTGTCTGTGGACAACTTAGAAGTTTTAATTGTAGACGATCGCTCGACAGACGACACCAAGGCGATCGGGCAAACCCTGCAACAGCATCTCAACGACCCCGGCTTAAAATATTAGCAGGTCAGCCGCGACCGAGCAACCAATATTGAGCGGGTCAAAACTAGGCCTGCGCCCAAGCTATTCACATAGCAACCGGAGACTTCTTATTATTTATCGATGCCGACGTGCGACTCAAACCAGGGGCGATCGAAACCGCTATTGCAATAGCATAAACTGAGAAAATAGACTTATTCACCTGTATGCCAGCGCTGGGAAAGTGAGTGTTTTGCCGAGTAGTTAGTGCAGCCGATAATCTTCAATCACCTAGCAGTTTGCTACAACTTCACCGCCGTCAACGATCCGACAACAGACAGTGCTTTTGCGGGCGGGCAGTTCATGTTATTTAGGCGATCGGCTTACGAAAAATTTTGCGGTCACAAAGCAGTTGCCGGCGAAATTGTGGAAGATGTGGAATTAGCTAGGCGCATCAAAAGTGCGGGTTTAAAGCTCGGACTTTATTCCGGGTCAAATTTGGCATCCGTGCGGATGTATCGCTCTTGGAGCGCATTGTGGGAAGGCTGGACAAAGAATCTGTATCTCGGCGCTAACCGCAGTTGGGGGTTGATGGTTTACATGGCTGCAATTATGTTCTTTATTTATCCTATGCCGTGGAGAGGATTTTTCATTATTCTGAAACAAATAATTTCCGTCTTCCCTCTTTCTTCTTCTGTCTTCTCTCTTCCTTCTTCCTTCTTCCTTCTTAGTAAAAATCGTAATTTGGCACCATTACAATTTGCGCCGCTTGGGTGCCGAGATTTCTGAATGTCCGACGAGATACTGGTAGTTGGGAGGTTTCGGAGGTGCGTTAGTGGCGGCAATGGCGATCGGTTCTGCGATTAAAACTGAAACCGGTTGGGGATGGACTTGGCGCGGTAGAACTTTGCAAATTAAGAGTTAATTAAGACTTGCATAGGGGCAGGCAAGATGCCCACCCCACAAAAAATTAACTCCTTGTGGAACAGGCATATTGCCTGTTCTTAAAAAGCATCTAAAATGTGATTTATAGAAGACATAAGGCAGAGCTAATCATAACATCCGTTACATCCGTTACAGAATCCGTTGCCGAACTTCCGCGTATACAAAAGCAGGTACGCGCTTGTAAGCAGGAGTACCCGATCGCTTTTCAATCTCCGGGTGAAAAATCACATTCACTTCAGGATAAAACATCAAAGCAGCACCCTCACGAACCGCCCCATAAATCACCTCGACATTTTCCATTTTCCCCACATTGCCCTGCACCGTAACCCGCTGATGTTCTCGAAAACCCGTGCTTTCTGCATCCGCACGATTCATCAAAATGCAGTTGCGGTGCGGCATTCCCCGGTACTTGTCATCAATTTTGTAAACCACAGTATTGTGCTGAGAATAGCTGCGTCCCGTCATCAATGCCACAACAATACCCTGTGTTGATTCCGATCCTCCAAACTCTTTCGCTTCGGGTAACTTCAGCTTAGGTAAAGGCGCGACAAACATCTTCGCTTTCCCAGACTCTGTAGGAAATTTAGGTTCTGTAAAAATGCGACCGCCGATCGTGAATTCCTCTTTTGTTTCATCAATTGTTGCCATCTTTTCATAACCAGGAATGGTTTTAGCAATTAATTGCCGAACGTATTTTGTATCTTGAAGTCTGCGCCAATCAACAGGGAAATCACCGTGAATTCTGCTTGCTAATTCTGTCAAAAAATGTACTTCAGGAATCAAATCAGAATTTGTGAGATGAGTTTCACCCTCATCATTTAAACGCACAAAATTATTTCCTGATTCCACCGTTGTTTTATGGGGATTTTCAAATCGATTCAGTACAGGAATCACAATTGTATTGTATTTTGCCAATCCGCTAAAATGTCCTAAGTTCGGTTTAGTTGCAAGGTAAATAATAGTTTCAACATTGGCTAAAGCGCGTTTTGCCTGATTTGAATCTGGATTTGCCCCGTACAAGTTGCCGCCCAGACAGATCAGCGT
This sequence comes from Microcoleus sp. Pol14D4, assembly GCF_036701245.1. NCBI lineage: Bacteria > Bacillati > Cyanobacteriota > Cyanophyceae > Oscillatoriales > Microcoleaceae > Microcoleus > Microcoleus sp. Pol14D4. The sequence goes on along the minus strand of NZ_JAUBQM010000002.1, from coordinate 182,284 downwards.
ATCGACTTTGCCTGCATCTGCTGCTTCAATGAGCGATCGAGTTTCGTAACCCTTAACAGAACTGAGGGGACGATCTAACAGTTTTTCTAAAGCTTGTTGAATTTCTTTTTTTAGCTTCACAGTGACGCCCATAGATCCGAATCCTTGGACGTTTGAGTGTCCTCTGACTGGCATTAATCCCGCCCCTTCTTTGCCGACATTTCCTGTCATTAAGGCAGTGTTGGCAATGCTAAAAACATTATCTACGCCGTTATCGTGTTGGGTAATTCCCATCGCCCAACCGAATACAACCCGCTTTGAAGTGCCGATGATTTTGGCTGCTGCCTCAATTTCTGCTTGGGAAACTCCGCAGGTTTTAGTAATAGATTCCCAATCGGTTTCGCGGGCGTGCTGGACTACTGCTTCCCAGCCTTCTGTATAGGCTTGCAAGTATTTTTCATCCAGCAACCCTTGTTCGATTATAGACTTTTGAATGCCGACAAATAGCGCCGTATCGCTGCCCGGAATTGGTTGCAAGTATAAGGAGGAAATATCGGAACCGGGGATGAGCGACTTGACGGGAAATGCCGGAGAACCAAACTTGACTAATCCGATTTCCATCACCGGATTGATTACAATGATTTTACCGCCTTTGTCGCGAATTTTAATTAATTCGTTCATGAAGCGGGGATGGTTGTAGGCAGAATTCGCACCCGCGAGCACGACGCAATCTGCTTGCTTTAAGTTTTCTAGACTCACTATCGAGGTGCGAGTGGCAAACATTTCGCTTAAGCCAGTTGTCGAGGGAGCGTGGCAGAGATCGGAACAATCTGCTAAGTTATTGGAACCCATCGCTCTCATCATCAATTGCAGCAGAAAAGCCGCTTCGTTGGAAGAGCGGCCGGAACTGTAAGATGCTACTCGTTCCGGGGTTTTGCGAAAAGCAGCTTCGGCAATTTGATAAACTTCTTCCCAAGAAATGCGATCGTAATGAGATGAACCAGCCCGCAAAATCATCGGAAAACTCAGCCTTCCCAACCTATCGGCTTCCATTGAAGTTAATTGCTGAAGTTCTGCAATACTCTTCTTTTCAAAAAATTGAGTTGAGATAGCGGGCTTGATTTCAGCGGAGATTGCTTCGACGCTTTTCATGCAGCGCTGAAGTTTTTCGCCCTCTTCATTTGTAAAACCTCCTTTCTGCCCGCCAGTGCCCCAAGAACAGGACAAACAAGCACTTTTGTGCAGCAAAGTTTTCCAAAGTTTCGGCCCTTCTGGGGACAATGTATGTTCTGCCCAATATTCTATTACGGGCAAACCGCCACCTATCTCTGGTGTTTCCTCGTTTGTCTCGTTGAATGGCGGGATTGGTTGGACATTTTGGGAGTTGACATCCATGCGGTTTACCTTTTGTTGGAATTGCGGATTAATGCGGCGGGCGAACCGCCAAAGGAGTTAAGTTTATTACGGAAATTTTAGCGCAAAGTTAAAGCCAAAAACACCAGTCAACAGATAGATACTTTAATCTAAATTAAACTCTAGGTTAGCCGTCATGAATAGAATTCCTTCTTCATCGGCAGAGAGAGAAATGAATTCCTCACTACAAACAAGGTTTACTTCCTCTTATTTAACGCCTGCTTCCCAAACCCAAGACACAGCAGTCGATCGCCCTCAGCAACATTCGGGTCATTCTGCAAATAATCTCCCAACCACTCGCAACTGCGAGCAATGATATTATTTAGTTCCAAATTCTCCACATGCAACAGAATTACAGTCCTATCCCTACTAGCAAAAGCCAGAGTTTTGCTGTCCGAACTAAAAGTAACGCTCAACACCCGATCGCTCGATTCTAACGTCTTAGATAGCAGCGCCTTCTTGCCGTCAAAATCCCAAAGTTTAACAGTATTTCCCCCACTCGCCGCCGCAATCAACTTGCCGTCGGGACTGAAACTCACGCTTTCTACAGTATCGCTGTGGTCGAGTTTTTCAGTTAAATTTGCTACCTTTCCATCAAACCCCCACAAGTAAACTTTTTTGTCAGCGCAAGCAGCAGCAATAGTCTTACCGTCGGGACTGAAACTAACATTTTTAACGCTGTCCCGGTGGTCGAGAGTTTTCATAATTTTGGCAGACGAACCGTTAAATTGCCACAGGTAAACTCTCTTTTCTCCGGTAATTTCAAAAGCCTTTTTCTTCCCGCTTGCCTTGTCCTCAGCAGCGGTAGCAGTAGCAATAGTTTTGCCGTCGGGACTGAAGCTAACGCTAATTACTGGATTGGTGTGATCGAGTTTTGCAAACAAAGTTGCTTTAGAACCGTTCCAGCGCCAGAGGTACAATTTGCGATCGGCACTTGCAGCGGCAATTATCTTTCCGTCTGGACTAAAAATCACGCTTTTAACAATGCCGCTGTGGCTGAGAGTATCTAACAGTTTGCCGTTTAAACTCCAGACTTTCACTGTTTTGTCATCGCTCGCCGAAGCAACAGTTTTATCATCAGGCGAAATGCTCACCCAGGTAACAGAATCCTTGTGACCTTCTAAAATTTTGAATAAACTGCCGTCATCCCGCCAAAGTCTCACGGTTTTGTCCCCGCTAGCAGAAGCAATTGTTTTGCTATCAGCGCTAAAACTGACTTTGTAAACCCAGTCTCCGTGTCCCGATAAAATCTTATTCAGCGGAGTGCTGTCCGGTTTCCAAATTTTCACTATTTTGTCTTTACTTGCGGAAGCAATAGTGCCGTCCCCGCTGAAACTTACGCCCCTTACGTCGTCTTGATGTCCTCGAAAAGTATTGAGCAAAGTGCCGCTGCGACTCCAAACTTTCACCGTATCGTCTGCACTGCCGGTGACGATTTTTTCGCCATCGCGACTGAAACTCGCGCTGACAACTTCATCGTTGTGTCCTTTGAGAGTTCTGATTTCCTCACCATTTCGGTTCCAAATTTTGGCTGTGGTGTCGGCACTTGCCGAGACGAGTTCTCGACTGTTAGGACTGAACTTAACGCTGTAAACAATTCCAGAATGATTGGTTAATGTTTTGGGATTAATTTTAAATTTCTGGGTTTTACTTTCTCGGTTCCAAAGTTTGACAGTTTTGTCAACACTTGCTGAGGCAATTGTTTGGCCGTCGGGACTGAAACTGACGCCGAGCACCCAGTCTTTGTGTCCGGTTAAGGTTTGCAGCAATTTTTTATTCGCCAGGTTCCAGATTTTGACGGTGTTGTCGTGACTGGCGGAAGCTAGGGTTTTGCCGTCGGGGCTGAAACTGACGCTGGTGACGATATCGCGGTGGCCGGATAAAATGCCGATGGCACTTTTGTCGTTATCAACTTGCCAAATTCTAATTGTGCGATCGGCACAACCAGTAGCGATCGTTTTCCCATCGGGACTAAAACTAACACTCGTGACGCTATCCGGGTGATTGAAAGTTTTTAATAACTTACCTTCTTTGGTCCACAATTTAACAGTTTTGTCAGCACTTGCCGAAGCAACTGAATTGCCGTCGGGACTGACACTCACATCCAAAACAAACTTGCTGTGCTGCTCGAAACGGTTGCGTTCTTGCACCCCGGAAACTGCTTGTCTGAGTCTTTCAGCAATTTGAGTTTTTGTCTCCACAGGCAGCGCTGTACTTTTCAGAGAATCACGGCCGATTTTGATACTATTTCCCAACACTCCTAATTGGTTTTTTTCATTAGAAAGCACTAAAGCTTCCGACGCCGAATTTAGGGCGTCAGTCCGACTTTTTTCTGCTTCTTGCCGCGCGCTTTCTGCTAGTTTCGCTTGCTCGAATGCCATCGCCGAAACACCTCCGAGTACAAGCACTCCTAGAACCGCCGCCCGCAATTGCCATCTCCGAGTTTGGTAAAGTTGAGCTTCCGCTTGGTACTGTTTGTCTCTAGCTTCCGACAGCAAAGCATCTTGCTCTCTGTCTTTGCGAATTTGTTCAATTTCATCTCGGTTAATTTGATTTTGCTTTCGCAGTTCCTCAAATTCTGCCTTTTGATCTAATTCTTGCTGCTGGCGAATGAAGCTAACTAAATAATCGTGAACGAGCTGATAAAGCTCAGCAGGCAGTTCCGTCCATCGAAAAACTAAACCAGAGCTTACTAACAGCTCTAAGACTAAATCTAATTTGTCGGCTTCGGCAAAAGTCGCCAAATTGGAGGCTAATTCAGCGCGGGTTTTTAGGGGACGTATCTCCTCTTCATCTGTTAGAAAATACAAAACTCGGCGGGCCGCTACTTCATTTTCAGGGCCGCAATCTTTGATGACTTCTTCGAGAAACCTTTCTACTAATTTTTGTTGCGGATTGTTGCCGAGTTCCTGATATTGACTTAAAGTTCTAATGTCCTCTTGTTGCAGTTGAGCGCCGACAAGTTGTAGTTCGATCGGGCGGACTTCTCCCAATTCTCCAGCTAGATCTTTGACTAATTCTTCGATCAGATCCGGTTCTAAGTAAAACTGCGCTCGTTCAGTTAAAGTGCGAATTACCGATCGCGCATCGACCAGCGAAAAATTTCCCAAATAAAACAGAATATTTTTGCTGAGAATGTCCTCCAAAATATCATTGTTAACGAATCCTGTCTGGTTTTTGGGTCGGGAAAATTCCAGCAAATAGTGCAGGTAATCTTCCCGCAAACACAGGACGACTTTTAAATATTTTATTTTCAAGCATTCCCGCAAAAAATCAAAAAATATTTGTCTTTCCGCTGGCTCTTTCCACACGAAAAAAAATTCTTCAAATTGGTCAAATATCAGAACAGTCACTAAATGTTCGGAATTTATTTGCAGCTCGTTGAGAATATTTTCGTATTCGATCGCCTGTTGTTGTATGATTAATTCTACTGGCTGTGACTGCTCCGTTCGATCCTCATTATTCCCAGTCGAGCCACCCTGAAACCCCGAAATAAGATTTCCCTTGACTTCGCCTGCTTCTACGGTCAAATCTACCGGAGAAATTTCTGGTACTGCTTCGGAAATTTCCGGATCGAATATTTCAGCTTTCCCAGCAGATAACTGTCTGGTCAATTCCCGCGGCCAGTTGTTATAAACTTGCAGCACTACGGGCAAAACAGTCCGCATTTCTATTTTTTTTTGTTTGAGAGCTGGTACTAATCCTCCCGTGACTATTGAACTTTTGCCAACTCCAGACTGACCGTAAATTACTGTCAGTTTGTCGGGGGTATTGTTCATCCTATATATCAAGCGGTTGAGGTCTTGTTCTCTGCCGGAAGCTGTAATTTCGTCAGCAATAGTAGCAGCGCCGGCAAGAGTTTCGGCGACGGAATTAACCGCTTCTCTGTGCGGCTGCAATTTTCCGGCTCCAATAAAAGCTCGGAACCGATACGTGTGTTCCACCGCTCGATAATCTTGCTTAATTTGAAATGCTTTGAGATATTCTCCCCGCTGAAAATAGAGCGATCGCAGCATTTCTAAAACCCGCAAATACAGTTGCGGGTTGTAGCAAGGTTCGGTTTCTAAGCGAGCAAGCTCTAAATGTGCGATCGCCTCCTGCACCTCACCCAAATGACTCTGAGCCTCTGCTAAAATTAACAGATATAAGCCTAGATGCTGCGACTTTACAGGGGTTCCCTGTCCCGTAGCTTCTAAATTTGAGTTGAGAACGTCTAGAGCGATTAAAGCCCATTCTTTCGCCCCTTTCCAGTTTTTTTGCTCTAAGGCTACTCTAGCCAAAAAGCCGTAATCTTGAGCCAAATTAACTGCTGAATTTTTCATATTTTCATGTAACCTCCGAGCTTTGATAGCTAAATTCCAGAGTGCATCCCAATCTTCTAAATATTGCAATACTTCGCCAAGTTGATTGATGAATATACCAACGGCATCCGGTCGTCCCGCCCGTTCTAAAACATCTATACATTCCTGAAAATAATTTTTCGCCTCCGTCCAGTAAGGACGGTTGCCGCTGCGGTGTTGTTCTGCTTGGAAGCGGTAACAAAGACCGATGTGGAATAGCAGAATTCCCTCTAACAACGGTGCTGGGTGAACGGTAAATAACAAATCGCTAAATTGTGTTTTCGACCCAATAAACGCTACTTGATGCTTCCAAAAACTGAGACTTTTTTGATACAATTCAATAGCCGCAGGGATGCGGTGACAAGCATATTCGTGCCTACCGCGAATAAATTGCAAACTCGCTTCAATAGCTGGTTCTAACCTGATGTTGCAAGTTTGCAAGTCTTGGCTAGCCGACTCTAGTTCACTCAAAGAATTGGCTCCGAGAATGGCAGAATTAGTTAAACGCCAATTGCCACTTTCCAAAATGTTGGAAAAAATGCGATCGGCACTTTTGCCCATGAAATCCACCAAGTCGTCGGGGCCGATCGCAAATTCAACACTTGTCGTCCAAGTTTCGATATCTGTTACTAACCGAATCAGTTTTTTTAATATTTTATCTGTCACCCAAAGCACCACAGGAAAGGGAAAATTATTGCGAAATTCTTCCCTCACGTAGTTGGTAGAAGTCAGTACCCGATCGATCGCGCTTACAGATTCCAATCCAAATACCATTAAAGCTGATGGCTGGCTGCCTGAAAGTTCGGTTTCTATCGTGGTGTAAAGAGTTTTAACAGATGCGGGAAGGACAATTTCTCGAATCTCGATACCAGACTCCTCGCGCAATTGCCTTACAATTTCCTCTCTCATCGCACTGTAATTGCACCGCACCAAAATCAGCGAAAATTGCCCCTGAGACATTCTCAGAGTCCGGGTGAGAGTTTGCAGCGAACTTGTGTTTTGCTGTGCTGCTGTGTCTTGCTGGCAGTGCGAATTAAGCATAATTAATATTGGAAAGATTTTCTCAGGATAGGTGCTGTCAACTGTCGAAAAAATGGAGTTCGGTAACGGATTTCTTAACGGATGTAACGGATGGCAGTTCGGCAACGGATTTTTTAACGGATGTAACGGATGGAACGAATCGACGACCGGGGAAGTGCAATTAAGAACTTCCTCACCGTTTTAGCGGCTGCTCCAAGTTTACTTTTACCCGTTTTTACGTTGGCAAATCACTGCGAAGAACCCTAGGATTAATTTTATTTCTGCTATTGTGGGTGATTTCCAATCACTGGCAACTATCAATTAGTTAAGTTTATTTCGGCCTGCATACTTATTATGTTAGCCGATCGCCATTAAAGCATACCCAAAAAAATACATACTCTGTTATTCGCCTATTCCCAGCAAAATCAACCGGATTTTACTGAAATCTTGATAATTGCTCCAATTCTACCCAGCAAAAGAGTCTTTGTTTGCGGGGCTCCCAGCCATCGCCCAAATCGCCCAAATCCAATTCAGTTATTCGCATATCGCTGAAATCCGGCATTCCTTGCTTGACTGACCCCTTGCCGCACTGAGATAAACTACCGGGGGCGGCTCATCAATTACAGCTTGAAGATTTTTTGTCATAAATTTACTAATCTCCATATCTAAAGTAGCTGCAAAATCAGGTTCATCCCAATCCTCGCTTTCTTCAATGCTGATGGTTGTTGGTTGCCCCATATCAAAATCTAGTTCATCGCCAAAATCCGAAACTTTCTTAATTGGATCTATTTTCTGACCGGTATCGGCGGCCAAAGCTTGAGTTGTATTGGCTATTAGTACGATCGGCAGTGCTACTATGGCACTTATTGTTTGTCGCGCCGTGATTTTCCTCATGGTATCCTCCTGGTATAAACTAAACTTTGGTGCTGCTATACATTCAACATCCGCCGCTACTTTAGAGCGCTGTGAGTCGATTTTAGATTTTAGATTTTAGATTTACTTCATAGATGAATCTGAGAGCTTGAACTAGGGTCTAAAATTGTGGGCTACTTACCTCTGTGGCAGTTCACAAGTATCCGTTTTTGAGCAGAGTCATTAATTAATAGTGGCTTGTTTTTCCACAGGATCTAACCTTATCTGTGACTTTTCGCGGCAAGTTTGCTTAACTGAGCAGATCCGGTCAACTGTTTGCGTTTCTATTTACTACGTGAAAACTCTTAAACAGTCAGGTTTTCCCGTTAAGTAATTCTCCAGCCTTTGCGAGTGTTCATCTCAGACTCAAAGCAAAGTGGGTGAGAAGTTCGATCGCACACCAGTTTTCGCACTCCCGCGCTGCCACCAGCAAGCTGATGTGCCTTACCACAGTCGCCGGATATCTGTCAATACTTATATCTTAACATTTCTACGTTTTTGGATGATTTTCGTTACCAGGCTCTTCCTGGTAACGCCACTCGACGAGGCAGAGCCTCCAGCCAAGTCGAAAGGGGTCCTATTTCGTCAAGCCGTGTTCGAGAGCGAAGCGAACCAACTCAGTACGGCTGTTAGTACCCGTCTTGCTGAACAAACGGCTGACGTACTTTTCCACATTACGCACGCTAGTTTCCAAGCGGCGGGCAATTTCCTTATTCATCAAACCTTGAGCAACCAAATCCAAGACACTTTGTTCTCGCGGAGTCAAATCAATTTTAATCGGCGAAGGGCTTTGGGCGATCGAACTCCGCCCGCTCAGCAAAGACTCAATTCTCGCCATTTGGCTTGTCAAAGCAGCAATATCTGGACTTTCAGGATTTTCGCTTGTCTCCTTAGCAGCCGCACGGCGGGCTAGCAAATTGGTTACTATTGCTACTAATTCGTCGGGATCGAAGGGCTTAGAAAGATAAGCATCGCAGCCTGCTTGATAGCCTTGAATACGATCGCTCGTCATCCCCTTAGCCGTCAAAAACACCACAGGCAAAGCCTTATAGCGAGGATCTTCCCGCACTTGCTTGAGAAATTGATAACCGTCCACCTGGGGCATCATAATATCTGAAATCACCAAATCGGGATTGTACTGCTGCAAGAGTTCCCACCCATCGCGAGCATTACTGGCCACCTCAACCGCAAAATCGCTATCTTCCAAATAAGCTTGTACTGCTTCCCGCAAGCCCGGTTCATCATCTACCAATAATAATCGTGCTGACATAGTTGTTACCTTTACGCTTTACCACTATTTTTTAATTTAGCCGCATTTAAGTCTTATTGTCACTCCATCCCTCGAAGGAAGTTAAAAACTTGTTGTCCAACTCAAGAGCTTTGAGTTAGGTTTTGATCTAAGGATTAAAAAGTGTTTAAATCTTTAATTCAAAACTCGAAACTCAAAACTCAAAATTATTGTTGAACCCTTCCACTTAAACTTTTGAACGATCTGTCAAAATTTCATAACCAGTTTCCGTCACCAACACAGTATGCTCAAACTGAGCAGACATAGCATTGTCAACCGTTACAGCAGTCCACTTGTCAGAAAGCGTCCGAGTGTACTTAGAACCCGCATTCAGAATTGGTTCGATCGCCAATGTCATGCCGGCTCGCAATTTCACGTTCGGCATTTCCCGCGTGCGAAAATTGAAAACCGACGGTTCCTCGTGCAAATTTCGCCCGACACCGTGGCCGGTAAACTCCTCAACGACGCTAAAACCGTTGCTTTTGACATGATCTTCGATCGCGCCAGCCAGATCGAGCAAATAAGCTCCAGCCTTCACTTGTTCGATGCCTTTGTAGAGAGCTTCTTCTGCGACTCGGATTAATTTTGCCGATTCGGGAGTCACTTCCACAACTGCGATCGTAATGCAAGAATCGCCGTGAAAACCTTGATAATATGCCCCAGTATCTACCTTAAGAACATCTCCTGCCCGAATTACTTTTTTGGCGCTGGGGATGCCGTGAACAACTTCGTTATTAATGCTAGAGCAAATCGATCCCGTGAAACCGTGATAGCCTTTAAAGCTGGGAGTTGCACCCATTTCGCGGATGCGTCTTTCGGCATAAGCATCCAAATCAGCAGTAGTCATTCCCGGTTTTACCATTAGGGAAATTTCTTTGAGTACCGTTGCAACGATTTTCCCTGCCTGTCGCATAATTTCGATTTCGCGTTCCGACTTAATTTCAATGCCTCGACGCTGTTTTTTGACTTGTGGTGCTTGAGTTGGACCAGAAAGCAGACTGCTAAAAATATTCATGTATTGATTGGCGGGTAATTTTGTACTTTGACGGCAGGTTGAAGCAAAAAACGGCAAATAATCCAGTTTTTTGTGGAAAAACGAGTGTCTTGTTCCGAACTGTCGATCGCTTGTCCTTTAAGCTAGCTTAATATTTTTCTCACTAATCGGCACGGGATTGGGGGGTCAACAAAGCGGTTTTAACCGCCGAGTCTGTCGGTTCAGGATTTCCGAGCATTCCTGTCAGGTTAGCAATTGTGGCAATTAACTTAGTTATGTCAACGGGTTTAGATAAGTGCACCTGGAAACCCGCTTCCAGCGCTTGCTGGCGTTCTTGCTCTCTCGCGTAGGCCGTCAGGGCGATCGCAGGCATCTTTCCACCCCTGAGCAATTCCATTTCTCTCACGCGCGCGATCAACTCGTAGCCGTCTGCTTCGGGCATTCCAATGTCGCTCAGCAGCAGATCCGGCCAATAATTCTCCAGTGCAGCTAGAGCCCCAGCTACCGATGCCGCCGATCGCACCATAGCTCCTTCGTCCTCGAGTAAAGCAATCAAAAACTCCCGCGTGTCATCGTCATCATCCACCACCAGCAACTGCAAATTAGCCAGAGTGGGAATAGCCTCTGTCCCGTCATTGAGTTCCGACCAAGCATCCCCTGCACCTCCGGTCTTGCTTTGTGCAAGAGGTAAAGCCACCGTAAATTTCGCACCCTCGCCCGGATTATTCTCTGCATGCACCTTACCGCCGTGCTGTTCCACCAAGTGGCGGACGATCGCCAATCCCAGTCCCAAACCCCCGTAAGACCTAGTTGTGCTGCTATCAGCTTGGCGGAAACGATCGAAAACATAAGGCAAAAAATCAGGAGCGATACCAATGCCGCTATCAATTATCTCAATTTGAGCCTCATCGCCAACTGACTCTAACCGCACCTCTACTTTACCCTCTTGGGGACTAAACTTAATCGCATTTGACAGCAAATTCCACACAATTTGCTGCAAGCGATCGAAATCGCCGATCACTTCACCTACATTGGGACTGCACGTTAATTCTATGACTATTGATTTTTCCTCAGTCAGCGGCTGCAAAGAATCTATTGCCAGCTTGATCGCAGATTCCAACCGAATTGGATGCATATTTAAATTTAGTTTCCCCCGCAGAATCCGCGAAACATCTAAAATATCTTCAATGAGTTGCGCTTGAGATTTAGCATTGCGCTCAATTGTTTCTAGGGCTTTCTCAATAGTGTCTTGGTCAAATGTTTTGGTACGAAGCAGCCTAGACCAGCCGAGAATTGCATTTAAAGGAGTGCGGAGTTCGTGAGAGAGAATAGCTAGAAATTCATCCTTCATCTGATTAGCTCTCTCAGCTTCTTGCCGCGCCACTTGTTCCCGGAGTAGTCTGCCGCGTTCTTCCTCTGCTTGCTTGCGGTCGGTGACATCTCTAACCGTCCCCACGTGACCGATCAGTTTTCCCAAATCTGAAAACATTGGTGACGACTGCACGTGAACCCAACGCACAGTTTCGCTACCAGCTAATCGAAACTCGTTAGAATATTCCTGACTTTCTTTAATCCAAGCTAACCAATCTGCTACTACCCGATCGCGATCTTCTGGATGAACTTCCCGCTGCCAAACCTCGGCCAAACTTTCCTCCAAAGTTAACCCGCAAATCGCTTGACAACGCGGGTTGATGTAAGTACAGCGGCCTTCAACGTCAGCCAAGTAAATTCCTAGTGGCGAACAAGCACACAAAGTGCGAAACCGCTCTTCACTTTTACTTAGTTCACTATTAACAGCAGCTAACTGTGTTGCTTGCTGCTTTACCTCGACTGTTTTTTGGAACAATTCCACAAATACCTGCACCTTCGAGGTCAATATTTCCGGTTCTAAGGGTTTGAACAGGTAATCCACCGCACCCAGAGAATAACCTTTAAACACGTGGGTGTCATTACTGCTGAATGCTGTGATAAAAATAATCGGAGTCGCTCGCGATCGATCTCTAGAGCGAATCAAGGTTGCTGTCTCAAATCCATCCATTCCCGGCATCTGCACATCAAGCAAAATTACTGCAAAATCTTCATTAAGCAGGCATCTCAGAGCCTCCGCCCCCGAACTAGCTTGTACTAGATGATAAGAGGGGCTGTTGAGGATAGCTTCGAGAGCTACCAAATTTTCTGGGCGATCGTCAACTAAAAGGACATTTACTCGATGGGGGGACTGCAGATTCATAATTTTTTTAATCTTTCATTCTTAGCAAATTGACTAAACAGGGAGCGATTTTGGAGAGGGGTAAAATCCAGTCTACTTCAACATTTGCGATCGCCGACGCTGGCATGGTCGGGCAGAGAGCTGAAGCCGGTTCCTCCACGAATGTCAATCCTCCCTCAGCTTTAATTTTTGCCAGCCCTTTACTGCCATCCGAATTAGCTCCCGTTAAAATTATGCCAATAACTTTCTCCCCAAAGGCATCCGCAGCAGACTCAAACAGCACATCGATTGAGGGCCGCGCGTAGCAGACAGGAGCCTCAGTTGATAGTGCAAATTTAGGAGTTCCGCGATTGCGGATTGGGGAGTGTGAATTGTGGATTGACTCCACTGCCACGCTCCCCCATTCTGTAAAGTCGTTTTCATACAGGATCAACTCCTCGTCAGAGGGCGATTCTATTAGCAAGTGATAGTCAGCAGGAGCCAAGTAAACTCGTCCAGGTACGATCTCCTCTTTGTCTTGGGCCTCTGTGACTTGGAGAGAGCTTTGCTTTTGTAAAAAATAAGTAAGCCTATTCTGAGAACTCTTATGGCGGTGTTGGACAATAACTACAGGCAAAGGAAAGCTTTGTGGCAAATCTGCCAGCAGAACAGTCAGAGCCTCTAGCCCTCCCAAAGACGTACCCACAACCACTATTTCAAAATTTTTTTTATTTAATTCTCCGGTAGAGTTTATCACTATTTTCAATGGGTTCATAGTATTTTTCATAAGGTGTAAAAGTCAGAGACTCCTGATGTCCTAGTCCTAAAACCCCAAACATTCCCAGGCTCTCATAAAAAAGCTTGTGTACCCGCTCTTGGAGGTGTGAATTGAAATAAATCATCACATTACGGCATAAAATAACATTAAATTCATTAAAAGAATTATCCGTTGCTAGGTTGTGGTGAGCAAAGACAATATTATCTTTAAGTGAAGAGCGAAAAATCGCATTTTCATAGGCAGCAGTGTAATACTCAGAAAACGCTTTCTTGCCCCCCGCTTGGTGGTATAGTTGCGTATATTCTTGCATTTGTTTCAGCGGGAATATCCCTGTTTTGGCTGTTTTCAAAACTAATTCATTCATATCCGTAGCGTAAATCCGACAACGGTCATACAGTCCTTCTTCTTGCAGCAAGATTGCCATAGAATAGACTTCTTCTCCCGTTGAGCATCCAGCGTGCCAAATCCGAATAAAAGGATAAGTACGCAACAGCGGCACCACTTTATTTCTGAAACTAATGTAAAAACTGGGATCGCGAAACATCGCCGTTACATTGACAGAAATGTCTAGCAGTAAACGATCTAAGTAAGCAGGATTGTGAAGTACCTTTTCCTGAAGCGCAGAGACAGTGGTGAGCCGTTCCGAGCGAATAGTGTTCCAAATACGGCGCTTGAGAGAGGCAAAAGCATAATTGCGAAAATCAAATCCGTAATAGCGAAACATTCCCTCTAGTAGGAGTTGAATTTCGATTGTTTCAAGTTCATGGCTTTCGGGCATTTTTAATGACTAATTGGTTATTGGGCATTTTTGACTATTGACTGTTGACTGCTCGCTAATGACAACTGACAATTGCCAACAGTCAACAGTCAACATCCAACTGACTTCATTATCTATAAAGCCAGACACGCAGCAGCGAGAGCAACTGTTCCGTATCAACAGGTTTGGTAATGTAGTCAGACGCACCAGCTTCGATACATTTTTCCCGATCGCCCTTCATAGCTTTCGCAGTCAGAGCAATCATTGGCAACGAAGCAAATTGAGGCATATTACGAATTGCTTGCATAGTTTCGTAACCGTCCATCTCTGGCATCATCACGTCCATCAACACAATATTTATCTCAGGCGTATTTTGCAATTTAGCAATGCCCTCTCTGCCATTTTCAGCATACACAACTTCCATTTTATGGCGCTCCAGCATACTTGTGAGGGCGAAAATATTCCGCATATCGTCGTCAACAATCAAGACTGTTTTGCCCGCCAGCGTCGAATCTGTCTGATACAATTGCTCTAGCATTTGGCGCTTTGGTTCGGGCAGATTTGCTTGCACTCGGTGCAAAAACAAAGCTGTTTCATCTAACAGGCGCTCCGGCGATCGCACATCTTTAACAATGATTGTTTCCGCCATGCGCTTGAGTTGAGTTTCTTCGGATCTTGTCAACTCTTTGCCCGTATAAATAATAAGCGGCAGACTTTTCAAATTAGCCTCTTGCTTGATCTGCTCTATCAGTTCAAAACCAGTCATATCTGGTAGTCCCAAATCGAGTACAACGCAGTCAAAATGCCCCGATTTCAAAATTTCTAGCGCCTCTGCACCACTCCCCACAGCCGTGGTAGAAACATCGTGATTGCCGATTAAATCCACAATACCTAGACGCTGTGTTTCGTCGTCTTCCACAACTAGCAAATTCTTCACTGGTCGCTCCACAAACCCCTTAATATCAGTCAAAGCTTTGCTCAATGCTTCGCGACTGACAGGCTTTTGTAAGTAGGCGATCGCCCCTAACTGCAAACTGCGCTGCCGCCCTTCTTCAACTGATACAATGTGAACCGGAATGTGGCGCGTACTTGGGTCGTGCTTCAAGCGATCGAGCACTGTCCAGCCATCCATCACAGGCAAATTTAGATCCAGCATAATCGCAGTTGGCTTGAACTCTCGCGCCATCGCCAAACCGATATCGCTCCGCAAAGCCACCAAACCTTTAAAACCCTGTTCCTGCGCCATATCCAACAGAATCCGAGCGAAGTTTACATCATCTTCAACAATCAACAGCACGCGATCGTCACTCTCAATATTTTCTCGATCGTCAGAGATTAAAGGTGAGGGGTAAGGCGCGATCGGCAAGTGGAAATTCGGCAAAGGAAGTGCGGCAGGATTAGCAGCGGGTAATTGAGGCGTTTGCTTGCCCGTTCCCGAACCCGTTTCATTCATTATTCGGGATTCTTGGTAAGTTTGTGGCAGATAAAGGGTGAACTTACTACCCTCACCAGGGCGACTTGTCAATTTAATTTCTCCACCTAACAAATTAGCGATTTCTCTACTAATTGACAAACCCAAACCCGTGCCCCCGTATTTGCGGCTAGTGCTACCATCTGCTTGTTGGAAAGCCTCAAAAATAACCCTGTGTTTTTCAGCAGAAATCCCTATCCCGGTATCGCTAACTGAGAAAGCCAAAACAGTAGGGGAACTCCTTAAACTTTCTATCTCTAAACTCCACCCTTCCCGCACTACTTCGACACGCAATTTCACCTCACCTCGCTCTGTAAACTTAAACGCATTAGAGAGGAGATTCTTCAAAACTTGTTGCAGCCGTTTAGCATCAGTATAAAGACCTTTTGGCAACCCAGCCTCAAGATCTATTTTAAAACTCAACTTCTTATCCTGGGCGATTTGGCGGAAAGTCCGATCCAAATGATCTCGCAAGTCCGTAAACAACACTTGCTCAATTTCCACCGACATCGTGCCCGATTCAATCTTAGCGAGATCCAAGATGTCATTAATCAGCCCCAGCAAATCATTTCCCGCCGAGTAAATTGTGCGCGTGTATTCAACTTGCTTCAGAGTCAAATTGCCTTCAGTATTGTCAGAAAGCAATCGAGCCAGAATCAACAGCGAATTTAGCGGAGTTCGCAACTCGTGAGACATATTTGCCAGAAACTCCGACTTATACTTAGAAGTTAGAGCCAACTGTTCTGCTCTTTCTTCCAACAACCCCCTCGCCTGTTCGATATCTCGGTTTTTCCGCTCCACTTCCTTATTTTGCAGCGCTAGCAATTCCGCTTGTTCTTCTAGTTCTTCATTCGTTTGTTGCAACTCTTCCTGCTGACTCTTTAACAGTTCCTCGGATGCGCGGAGTGACTGCGCTTGTTGTTCGAGACGCTTGTTAGTTTCCGTTAGTTCTTTTTGCTGAGTTTGTAACTCTTCTGCCAAAGACTGTGACTGTTTCAGCAACTCTTCCGTCCGCATACTCGCCGCAATTGTATTTAAAACAATGGCGATACTTTCTGTAAGTTGGTCGAGGAATGTCAAGTGTATTTCGCTGAATCGGCGGAACGAAGCTAACTCGATTACTGCTGTCACTTGTCCCTCAAATAATACGGGTAAAACCACCACATTCAGCGGCGTAGATTCTCCCAGTCCCGAACCAATTTTAACGTAGTTTTCCGGCACTTCTGTCAACAGTATCCGTTCTTTTTCCAGGGCGCACTGTCCTACCAAACCTTCGCCTAAATGGAATCTATTTCCTAACTGTTTGCGTTCGCGGTATGCGTAGGTACTTAACAGTTTGAGGAACGGATCGTGTTCGACAGATTCCATCATAAAGAAGACGCCATGTTGAGCAGACACCAGCGGCGTCAATTCAGAGAGAATTAGTTTAGAAACAGTTTCTAAATCCCGCTGACCTTGTAGCATTCGAGTAAACTTAGCAAGGTTTGTTTTCAGCCAATCTTGCTCAGTATTTTTCTGTGTAGTCTCCCGGAGATTGGCGATCATCTGGTTAATGTTGTCCTTAACGATCGCAACTTCTCCTTCCGTGGCGACGGAAATTGACCTCGTTAAATCGCCTCTGGTAACAGCAATTGCCACTTCGGCGATCGCCCGCAACTGAGTTGTCAAATTCGCCGCCAATTCATTCACATTATCCGTCAAATCTCGCCAGGTTCCCGCCGCGCCCGGAACCTTCGCCTGGCCGCCCAATTTCCCTTCAATTCCCACTTCCCGCGCCACGGTAGTAACTTGATCGGCAAACGTCGCCAGCGTATCAATCATCTCGTTAATTGTATCTGCCAGAGTCGCAATTTCTCCCTTAGCTTCCAGCATTAATTTGCGCTTCAAATCGCCATTCGCCACCGCCGTCACAACCTTAGCAATACCCCGCACTTGCGCTGTCAAATTCCCCGCCATCGAGTTTACATTGTCGGTTAAATCTTTCCAAGTTCCCGCAACTCCTTTCACCTCAGCTTGACCGCCCAATTTACCCTCAGTTCCCACCTCCCGCGCCACCCGCGTTACCTCAGAAGCGAAGGAATTAAGCTGATCCACCATCACGTTAATAGTGTCTTTTAACTCCAGAATTTCGCCTTTAACATCGACGGTGATTTTCTTAGACAAATCGCCATTTGCCACCGCTTTCGTCACTTCCGCAATATTCCGCACCTGCGCTGTCAAATTCCCCGCCATCAAGTTAACATTATCGGTTAAATCTTTCCACGTTCCCCCTACACCCCGCACGTAAGCTTGCACACCTAATTTACCTTCCGTTCCCACTTCCCTAGCAACTCTGGTTACTTCAGATGCGAAGGAACTCAACTGATCCACCATGATGTTAATCGTGTTTTTCAGTTCGAGAATTTCGCCTTTTACATCTACTGTAATTTTTTTGGATAAATCGCCATTTGCCACCGCCGTTGTCACTTCGGCAATGTTACGCACTTGGGCTGTTAAATTCCCCGCCATCGAGTTAACTGAATCCGTTAAATCTTTCCAAGTTCCCGCAACTCCTTTAACTTCAGCTTGCACGCCTAATTTCCCTTCCGTTCCCACTTCCCTCGCAACCCTAGTTACTTCCGAAGCGAAGGAATTTAACTGATCCACCATCGTGTTGACGGTGTTTTTTAACTCCAGAATTTCACCCTTAACATCTACAGTAATTTTCTTCGACAAGTCGCCATTTGCCACAGCAGTAGTAACAGCCGCAATATTCCGTACTTGTTCGGTTAAACTACCCGCCATAAAATTAACTGAATCCGTTAAATCCTTCCAAGTTCCTGCTACGCCTCGGACATCCGCTTGACCGCCGAGTTTACCTTCGGAACCCACTTCCCTAGCAACCCTGGTTACTTCAGATGCAAAGGAATTAAGCTGATCCACCATCACGTTAATGGTATTTTTCAGTTCTAAAATTTCGCCTTTAACCTGTACCGTAATTTTTTTAGATAAGTCACCGTTAGCAACAGCAGTCGTCACCTCTGCAATGTTGCGGACTTGTGCTGTTAAATTCCCGGCCATTGAGTTAACTGAATCCGTTAAATCTTTCCAGGTTCCTGCTACTTCTTGCACTTCAGCTTGTACGCCTAATTTCCCTTCCGTTCCCACTTCCCTAGCAACCCTGGTTACTTCAGATGCGAAGGAATTTAACTGGTCTACCATCGTGTTGACGGTATTTTTGAGTTCGAGAATTTCCCCTTTAACATCTACGGTAATTTTCTTAGATAAATCGCCCTTGGCCACAGCGGTTGTCACTTCAGCGATGTTCCGCACTTGTGCTGTCAAACTGCCTGCCATGAAGTTAACGCTATCCGTTAAATCCTTCCAAGTTCCGGCAACTCCTTTAACTTCTGCTTGACCGCCGAGTTTGCCTTCGGAACCCACTTCTCTCGCCACCCGCGTTACTTCAGAAGCGAAGGAATTTAACTGATCCACCATGATGTTAATCGTGTTTTTTAACTCCAGAATTTCACCTTTAACATCTACTGTAATTTTTTTAGATAAGTCACCATTTGCCACAGCCGTCGTCACGTCGGCAATGTTCCGTACTTGTGCGGTAAGATTGCCAGCCATTGAATTAACTGAATCCGTTAAATCTTTCCAGGTTCCTGCAACTCCCCGCACTTCAGCTTGCACCCCTAATTTGCCTTCGGTTCCTACTTCTCTCGCCACCCGCGTTACTTCAGATGCGAAGGAACTCAACTGATCCACCATGATGTTAATCGTGTTTTTCAGTTCGAGAATTTCACCTTTTACATCTACTGTAATTTTTTTGGATAAATCGCCATTTGCCACCGCCGTTGTCACTTCGGCAATGTTACGCACTTGTGCTGTTAAATTCCCTGCCATCGAGTTAACTGAATCCGTTAAATCTTTCCAGGTTCCGGCAACTCCTTTAACTTCAGCTTGCACGCCTAATTTCCCTTCGGTTCCTACTTCCCTAGCCACCCGCGTTACTTCCGACGCAAAGGAACTCAACTGGTCTACCATTGTGTTAACAATTTGCGCTGTTTGGAGGAATTCTCCTTTGAGGGGTCTGTCTTCTATTTCTAAGGCGATAGTTTGCGATAAATCTCCTTTTGCTACGGCCCGAATTACTCTGGCGGTTTCAGAGGTTGGTTGCACTAAATCTGTAATTAGGGTATTGACAGAGTTTACGCTAGCTGCCCATGACCCCTCGGCGCTGCCGATGGTGGCCCGCTGGGCTATTTTGCCTTCTTTACCGACAACTGTGCCGATCCGCTCGAGTTCGGCCGCCATTCTCTCATTGAGATCGATAATGTCGTTAAGTTCGTCAGCAATTTTCCCCGCTAGACCCGTCTGGTCTATGGGCATCCGAACTGAAAAGTCCCCTTTTTTGACTGCTACTAAGGTTCTAAGTAACTGTTTGGCATAGGCATTATTGGAATTGGGGCTTGTTATCTGTGCAGTTGACATGACCGTTACCTTTGACGAGTTTGGAGGGGAAGGGGGGAATATTTTTGAGATTATTGATATTATCCGACTAAAGCAGTGTCTGATTGCTTCTGTCGAAAGATGGATGACAAATAGCTGATAAACAGCTATTTTGTTATTGGTTATTTTATACTGGTTCGCAAGCTCTTCTTGGTAACCAGTTAATTGTCGGGTGTCAGGAACAAGCCCGAAAGCCTGTTCCACCCTGTTCTACAAAGAGTGAATTTTATTGTAGGGCGGGCAGGATGCCAGCGCTACAGATTACCAACTGCGATTATTTCCAATTTTGCCACGAACTATTGAAAATAGAAGTACCCGGAAAGGCGATCGGATTGGCATTTTGTTGCAATCGCAACTGCAACACTTCTAAGTTTGGCTCGCGGGACGGCAATTCGTCCACTAATTCATAAGGTAGAATCCCCTTTTCCAAGGAAAAAGCAGCCGTAACTCCCGCCGCGGCACCTGCAGACCATTCAAAAGAATGCACTCGATAAGCAGCGGCCGCTGTGTGGCTAACAGCAATACTTTTACCCGCCACTAACATATTGTCAATTTTCTGAGGAATCATTGCCCGCAGCGGAATTTGGAAGGGATAAGCTTGCCCTTGAGCTTTGCGAGTGCCTTCCCGTTCGGTATTTCCCGGTGCTTCCGGCGGGCTGTTGGTCATGCAGGGGTGAAAGTCGATCGCATAATGACCGATACCCACAGAATCAGGATAAATCGTAGCGCGCGATCGCGATTTTGTATCCTCAACAGATTGACTTCCCACAGCCAAAGCAGGCGCATTCAAACCACCCACAGCCAACCACAAATTGCGATACTCTTCCTCGGACAAATTTTGGCGGTAAAAATCAGCCGTAAAGTCAGTGCGAGACATATCAACTTCCCACACCGTAAAACCTTGAGGCTGATTGAAACTCGGCCGCCCAATAATGCGCCTGCCCTCCCGCATATAAGGATATTTAGAAAGTCCGTGTACTGTCCCCATCGGCGAATCCAACCCGCTCAAAAAACGATTGTTTGGATTAGGCTTTTTCACTCCATCTCCTAGCTGCGAGTCAGTAGTTCCTGTTACCAGCCAGTAGAAAAATCCTTTGGCATTTTCTTCACCCTTTCGCAAAGTTTCGGTTCGCAAACCGCCCATCCATCCCCCCGGTTGCAGTTGACCGGACTCTTCCAACTGCTCGCGAGAATAAATTAAATTATCCTGGGCAGAACCGGGGCGATAGTCATTGCCCCAAGTCCAGTTTTGCATTGAAATATCCCCCGGATAAATCGGAAATTGCTTCGGGTCAGAAGGTCGCTTTTGATCCGGTCTCATGCTCCTGATTTGGCGGTAGGTGAAAACTAAGGGAAAGCTCGCCAATCTCTGCAATTCGTAGCTGTAGTAAGGAGCGTATTGTTGATAAAAAGACGGCACTTGATGCTGCTGCGGTTCCTTCGTTGCCTGCATCGCAAAGGTGTAGGTAAAACCTTGAGTGCAGTAAGCATCGCCACTTGGGCTGGGGGAGGAAGGTTCAAGAGGGGAACGCGGGTCAATTCCGAGGCGGTAGGGAACATCGGCAAGTCCGATCAATTCGCCTGTTTCAGTGGCATCTACAACGTACCAATCAGCACCTTTAGGTTGAGAATTTGACTGGTTAGGTGGTTTAGGAATAAACCGAATAATAGTTTTGTTAAATCGCGCCGAATTTTCGTAGCGATAGGCATCTTCGATAGTTTGAGAAAGAGTTTCGGTGTTGAGTGGTGGCGTGTTGGCGGCGGGTTTGTGTTGAATGGCGATCGCACTTTTAATTTGTTGGCCCCCAACCGCATTCCCCGGCACAGCAGGAGTAATTGCTAGTTCTTTAATAACCGTATTGGGAAACCATTTCAGCGTGCCTTTGCCTTTTCTAGCTGCATCCTGCAAGATGTTAAATAGAATTTTGTGACCGTCGTAGGGCATGAAACACGAATAGCTAACCCAACAGCCTCCGGGATTTAGCCGGCCGTAATGTTCCTCGATCCGTTCCCGCAATTCGAGGTAGCCGCGGGGGTAAAATAAGAGCGATCGCTGAGTCTCTCTTTCATCGAGTGCGGAAGTTCCCTGGGAGGAAATTTGACCGCCTACCCAGTCAGTAATTTCAGTAAGGCAAACTGTGCGCCCCGCCAGTAAACCTTCGTAAGCGGTAGCAGCGCCTGCGAGCCCGCCGCCTGCTACTAGAATGTCGCAAGTTTCTGCATTGTCTGGATTGCGCGGAGGTGCGGCAAATACTGGCGAAATGCTCCCAATCGCGGAAATGATGCCGAGGGTGAGGCTAAGGATCGATCGACTTTTGAGCAAAAATAGATAGTGTCTAAGTTTCATCAGAGATTGTGGAATTAATTTTGACATAGCGCGAAAAACACTCATGCCATCTAAATGTTTATTTTGCAGTATACTGGTATTTCGCGGTGTTGTCAGGGAAAACTTTTTTAGATAAGAGGCATTAATACCAGCAACAACTATTGAACAGTCGGCTCTACCTTATGCTCAAAATCGTCAAAATTTTTAGATCATTGATTCCTTTTGAGAGTTTAACAATTACCACCAGTTTAACTTTTTCGGAAGTTTTACGCAGGTTGGACGAAGTTGTTACTCCTCCCAAAGTTTTTAGAATAATTATACCCTTTGGCCCGCCACTTCCCAAACCTTATGAAGGAACAATTTCTGGCAAAACATTCAAAATTAATCGCATCATCATCGGTCGAAATTTATTGTTCCCAATTATAGAAGGAGATATACACACTCAACAGTTCGGTTGTTCCATCAAAATTAGGATGACTTTACATAAAATAGTCATAGGACTTCTGATTCTTTGGCTGTGGACAACTGGCAGTATAGGAATGTTTTCTTTATTTGCTTGGTTAGTCGAACCCTCTGTGGGAGCAATATTTTTACCAATTTTAGGAATGTTTATTTTTGGTTGGCTTTTGTGCTTGATTCCATTTAAGATAGAGGCAAAAGCAGCTATAAAATTCTTGTCTATTCTCTTAACATAAAGTAATTGATTACGACCATATTTGAGCTGTATTATTAAAAACAATCGGGCTTCATTTGCAGTAAAAAAAAACTAAACTTTCCGGGATTACCCATGCGTCAAAATCAACTCAAACAAAAAATTAAACAAGGCAAAACAGTCCTCGGTTTATTTATGAACTGCGCTTATCCCGCATTCATGGAAATATGCGGTCACGCTGGATTCGATTTCGCCGTTATCGATATGGAACACGGCCCTCTGAACCCGCTTGCTGCTGAAGATTTGTGTCGCGCCGCCGACTGCACTGGAATTGCACCGATTATTCGCGTCCGCAAAAACGACGGGCCGCAAATTCAACGAGCTCTCGATATCGGCAGTGCAGGCGTTCAAGTACCTCAAATTGAAAGTAAAATTGATGCCGAAACCGCTGTCAAAAGCGCTAAATACAGTCCTCTAGGCACGCGAGGCCTTTCCTTCGCTACGCGGGCTGGACTTTACACCGCCGCAGGTACAAATATCACCGACAAACTCAACGAAGAATCCTTGGTTGTGATTCATGTCGAAGGCAAAGCTGGCATCGACAACCTGGCAGAAATTGTTACTGTCCCAGAGGTGGACGTGATTTTTCTAGGGCCTTACGATCTGTCACAGTCGATCGGCATTCCCGGCCAAGTCCGCGACCCCCGAGTCATCGACATGATGCAGGAGGCAGTGCAAACCATCCGCAAAGCAGGCAAAGCCGCCGGTACTTTTGCTGACAACCCCGAAATCGCCCAGCAGTGGATTGATGCTGGCGTTCAGTACGTCACACTTGGCGTCGATGTTGCCGTTTTCCTGCGGGCCTGTCAGTCGCTGGTGAAAGCAGTCCATCGATTTTAGATTTTAGATTTTAGATTTTAGATTGGGGATTTTGGATTAAAAGAAGAACCAGCCCCCGGATTCATCTTGCAAGCTTTACGATATCTTTGCAATTTTTGTAGTGTCTTTTACGACACATACAAAAATCCTGCGCTACAGTAGAAGCATACACCTCTTCCAGGCAAAATTAGGGAGGGGAGCAAGGCTTCAGGGAGTAAAATCTATGAAAACCGTATTAGAATCCATTCATTTGGATTATGCCTTCATGTTTACTTTCAAAAAAGTAAACTCGATTAAGCTAGAAGGTTTCAAGGAATTTTTTGACGATATGCCTGTAGATCCGTATGTGAAAGGTAAGTATCGTTCTAGAAGATTATCGCGGTTTGCGGTCAACGGAAATGAGTTAGTTAAGTTACCTCACGGCTATTTGTATCAAAGCAAAACATACAATCCGCTAGTGGGTGATATCAGGCGGGAGTTTGCCGAATTGGACGATCGGCTAATCGCCCTCGATAATTTCAAACAGATGATTTTTGCTTTTTTCGATTCCTGCAAAATTCACCCGGAAGCTGAAATCGGCATCCATCAAATCAGGACGACTTGTTCGCCGCACAATTTTGGCAACCCCGCACCGGAAGGCATTCACCAAGACGGTACTGATTTTATCGGCATCTTCTCGGTTGACAGAACTAATATTGTCGGCGGGGAAACGCATTTGTACTTGGCTAAAAAAGAGAAGCCTGTTTTTAATAAAATTCTGCATCCGGGAGAATTGCTGTTAGTTAACGACCACGAGTTTTTCCACTTTACTACGCCGATTAAACCGGAATCTGAAGGAGTGGGAACCAGGGATGTCTTTGTGCTGACTTCTCCGAGTTTGCTTACCGATTGAGGATACAGTCTTGGGCGCATAACCTAATGATGTAGGGTGCGTACTCCGCACCTTACTTCGATTACCGATTACTGCATCCAACAGATCGCCTTTTGGTTGCGCCCCCACCCATCTCGATCGTGGTTAATGCTTGGGAAAATCGATTCCTGAAATTGATATTCCTTCCATCTTCTGCACATATCGTCCTTGAGCCGCTACACACTCGGCCATTTTTTTAGCTTGTATGGGTTGACTCCTTGGATCGGGCGAGGTGCCTCTATACTCCCATGTACCGCGAATGTCACCAGAGAATCCTTTTCCATTGTTTTTTAATACTAGCTCTGTGCCAGTTGCATCAATATAGTATTTCCCATTTTCAACAGACACGCTGCTAATTGTGATAGATTCGACTCCTTTGTAGGGATTTGCAGGGCCATCGACGATCTTGATGCAGATTCTATTGTTTTGATGTGCAATCTCTCTACGGGAGTTATTGAACATTGTTCCTTGAGCGTAGTAAGATCCTGTGGGTAGAATTGTAGATCCTTGTTGATTACTTTGAGCAGATGACAATGATGAGATTGACAGAAGGATAGAACTAACAATTAGTGTTTCTATCGCCAAAAATTTCATTTGCAACAAAACTCCATTAAAATTGTTTTTTCAGATTCTACACGATCGCAGATGCTCTATAAACTTCTCTAGAGTTCTTGCAAAAGTCAAATTCACGCCCCGCAAGTCCCCCCTTAATAAGGGGGGAAACAAGAATAATTTTGCCTCTTTCCCTGATTAAAGAGGAGGGTTGGGGTGGGGTGCTTTGTATTTTGGCAAGAGTTCTAATCATGACTCAAGTCCTGACTACAAACCTTTCGTTAGTAGTCAGGACTTTATTCGTCTTTCTGGCGTTTAGTCAATCATGACTAAAGTCCTGACTACAAACCTGCATATTTTCCTAAAAAACCAGGTTTATGCGTATAGCAACTCACAGATAACTCCTATCGAAACTTCCGTTCTGACTCTTGAATGGGAACATCATTAATGCTAGCTTCACGTCTTCGCATTAACCCATTTTCGGCAAATTCCCACTGTTCATTACCATAGGCGCGATACCAGTAGCCAGAATCATCGTGCCACTCATACTCAAAGCGAACAGAAATCCGATTGTCTGTAAAACTCCACAGTTCTTTCTTTAAACGGTAATCTAATTCCTTTGCCCATTTTCGTCTTAAAACAGCCTTGATTTCTTCCCGTCCGCTGAAGAATTCGGCACGGTTTCGCCACTGAGAATCTTCCGTATAAGCTAAGGCTACTCGTTCTGGATCGCGGGTATTCCAGGCATCTTCAGCAGCTTGAACTTTGGCTTTAGCCGTTTCCAACGTAAAAGGCGGTAGAGGTGGTTTAGTTTCCATCAGCTTTGTTTTTTGTGATTGTAAAAGATCAGGTGCGGGATGCTCGCGCTACAGAGAGAGTTTGGAAAATTTGATATCAATCCTCAGCATCGGGATCGATTCCCATTGCTCGCAGTCGATCGGCTAAATGGGCGAGTTTTCGCTCTGCTTGTTCGGCTCTTTCCCGTTCTTGTTCGGCTCTTTCCCGTTCTTGTTCGACCAGGGCCCGCTCAATTTCAACTTGTTCGGAGCCAGTTAACAGCAAATTTCCCTGGGAATCCCACCACCGCAGCCAAAGCAGTTCTTGATTTTGATAGCTTCCCTGCCACAGTCCCCATTCTACATCTAGTACAGGAATGGGATAGTGACCGCGTTCGTTTGGCTCCATCCTTCGATACCCAAAATCTATTAGGTGATAGACCTCTAAATTGCCAGTTCTCATTTCATAAATGCCGTAGTAAGGAATGCGGATAATTCTCTCGTACACCCAAAACTTACCGGGTTTAGTTGTTGTACCGTCGGCCGCCACAGAAAGCGGAGTACGTGAAGCGAAGCTATCCCGAAGGGAATCGCGCTCTTCCTCTCCATTACCGCTAGCAAATTCTAAAGCAATGAACGGAGCCATGTGTTCCCGCCAAAGTACATAAAAACGGCGAAAACCGTCAAGTGTTGCCGGTACATTCAGCACGTAAAACCAATCCGGTGCTTCTGCACCTCGTTCTGGCGGGTCAGTTTCTCGCCAGTAAATTCCGCAATCTTGCCCGATCGCATATTGTCCGTCTGGATGCAGTCGCTCTACAACCGGCCCGATCGAATCTGTCAGAATTATGCTCTGAGGATGCTCCTGAAAATTTTTCACAAATGTACCGTCTTCGTCTGGCAATTGCGTGTGGTCGGGGAATGCAGGAGGCAGACCTGTAGCAGTTATTATCTCATTCATAGTCTTTTCCGTGCAGCTATTGTTGATTGTACTGCGAAATTTTAGAGCAATCTGATTTGAAATTTTAGCTAATATTAACTAAACCCAGCTAACCACAGCGGAAGCATCAACAGCAACCCGACAGAAGTGATGGCGATGCTGCTAGCTAACAAATCGCGATCGAGCTCGTAGACTTCTGCTAAAATCAGCACGGAAAGAGCTGTGGGCGTTCCCGACATCAACACCAACACGAACCTCGGATCGCCGCTCAATCCGAAATAACTAGCACCCAATCCGATCAGCACCGGCACAATTACCACTTTTAACAGCGACGGGATTAAAGCCAGTTCAAAACTTTCCCATTTCTTAATAGACCTCAGCCGGATGCCAACCAGCAGCAAAGCACTGGCAATTACCACCCAAACAGCAGTCTGCAATCCCGATTCCACTGTTTCGGGCAGGGGGATGTTTCTAGTATAAAAACCAATTAAAAATGCCCACAGAGCAGGAACTGTCAGCACGTCCCGGATCTGAGTCCACCAGTGATTTTTTTGCTCGGAGTTCCCGAAATAGCTAGCAATAAATACACCGAAACAATAAGTTCCAATCACATTGTTAGTGACGCTGTACAAGACAGCCCAGTTGTTGTTAGCGGTGCTGATTATAGACGGGGTGATTGCTAATCCAACAAACCCCGTATTCCCTAACATCGCAGCTAGGAGAAAACTGCCTTGGCTCGATCGCTTCAAGGAATTTATATTTAACAGAAATAAATTTAATAAAGAATTTTTGCCCTGAAAATAGGGCTTTTTGATGTGGGCCGCACTCAGCCTGCGTAATAACACCCAAGTCAGCCAAGCACAACTCGTACTCAGAAATAACACGAATATGGCGATCGCCGGCGTGAATCCCACAGCACCCGAAAAATCGCTTTGACGGGCTAAAACTAGAATTTGCAGCGGTATCCCAATCCAGAAAAGAAAGTGGCTCAGCAGCTTGGGAAAATCAACTGGGATGTACCGAAACAGCAGCAGTCCCAAGCCAGTCCAGATCACCAGAGGGGTATAAGCGTGAAATAAGGTTTCAATCATAAAAATTTAACTTGACAATTTGAAATGCCTTTATCTATTAATAATAATGGTAAAATCCATTTGAAAAATGCGAATAGTCGTTAGCGAAACCCTCGAAGAGGATCGCACTTGCACGCTTTTTCGTCCTAGGGTGTTGGTAGCACTCCAGGCCCAAAAATTTTTGCCCACATTCCCGCATCTTGCAGGACACTATTTTCAGACTCGCAGTCCCAAAAGATTGCAGCTTTTTACCTTCACATTTACCAAACCTCTTGTAATTTGAAAAATGTGCGATCGAGCTATCTTGCCTTTTCCAAACAGATGTCCCACGTTTTCCTGCCGTTTCGAGCGAAGGGAAACAGGGGGAGACTAAAGCTGCTGATGACTTGCACTCATTAATTCAATTTCAAAGCATTAACAGGCACCTCATCCCAAGAACTAACAGTCCGCAAAGTAGCAACCCAGCCCTGCTGTTTTTGCTCTGCCGTCAAATTCTTCTCAAAAGATTCGTGGCAATCCTTCGCTTGGCTTTCATCGCAACAAGCAATGCAAGAATAAAGAATGCCCGACGGATCGATTTGCTCGTTTACCCAAATAATCACGATCTACTCTCTCAATCAAAATCTACTGTTACTTAAATTTTCCTATATTTTTGCCACTTAAGTAGGTCGGTATTAATTAACCGGAGTGCGGCCTTTTAGCTTAACAGGCAAGATGCCTGTTCCACACACAGGCAAGATGCCTGTTCCACAACAGATGAATTTTTTGTGGGGTGGGCTTCTAGCCGGCCCTGAATTACGCCAGATGCCTGTTCCACACACAGGCAAGATGCCTGTTCCACAACAGATGAATTTTTTGTGGGCCGGGCTTCTAGCCGATCCTGAATTACTTCGATGCCAAAGTTGCCAAAGACTCGCCGGCAACCCGGCAAATCCGCCAGTCGGGCATCACATCAGCACCGATACCCTTGTAAAATCCGATCGCCAATTCATTCCAATCCAAAACACTCCATTCCAAACGCCCGCAGCCCCTTTCAACCGTCAACTGCGCTAAATAAACTATCAAAGACTTGCCAATTCCCCGCCCTCGAAACTCAGGGATCACAAACAAATCTTCCAAATAAATTCCCGGCTGAGTCAAAAAAGTAGAATAATTGTAAAAAAACAGCGCCCAGCCCACAACTCGATTTTCGCACTCGGCTAAAATCGCTTCAGCAAAAGGTCGATCGCCAAACAAATGATTCTCCAAATCAACCGCATTGCCAGTCACGGCATGAGATAATTTTTCGTACTCAGCTAAAGCTTTAATCAAATCAAACAGCACCGGCACGTCGGCGCGGGTAGCGGGGCGCAAAATTACCTCAGAAGACATAAATAAGTAAGTAGTACGCGACAATCAAGAATTAAAAATACCACATCAAGACATTTTTAATTTGTAATTTTCAATTAAGTTTTTCCACCTTGAACCAGCATATTTACGGTGGCCTCGGAGTGCCACCCCACAATAATTTTAAAATTTTTCAAAATGCCAACTCAATGTTTTTTAGTTTATTTCAACCAGCCCTTCAATCGTTCCGTCACTTGAGGGCGGCGCAGCTTTCGCATTGCCTTATTTTGAATTTGACGGACTCGTTCGCGGGACAAATTGAACAAACTGCTGACCTCTTCTAAAGTGTAAGGTTCACCGGTCAGCAAACCGTAACGCATAGCAACAATCTCTTTTTCCCGCTCCGTCAAAATACTGTCCAACACCTCCAAAATATCTTGGCGCATCATCATCTCATTCATCTGAGCTTCGGGAGATTGCGTCGCGTTATCTTCGAGAACATCCAAAAGTTCCGAACTTTCTTCTGAGCCGATGCGGTGGTTGAGAGACAAAGATTGCCGGCGTACTTGCTGGAGGTAGCGAAGCTGTTCGCAAGTAACTTGCATTTCTCTAGCAAGTTCAGTTTCAGTTGGATTGCGTTGAAGAGAACGCCTCAAATCTCGATAAACTTTTTTGAGTTTATTTAACTGTTCGACAATGTGAACAGGCAAGCGAATCGTCCGCCCTTGATTGGCAATTGTCCGGGTAATTCCTTGGCGAATCCACCAATAGGCATAAGTAGAAAACTTGTAACCCTTCTCCGGATCGAACTTTTCAGCGGCGCGATTCAAACCCAAAGCTCCTTCTTGAATTAAATCGAGAAAAGGCACGCCCCGATTAAGATAGCGTTTGGCAATCGAAACCACCAAGCGCAAATTCGAGCTGATCATTTTCCGTTTCGCCGACTGACACTGGTGGCGAAGCTGTTGCAGTTGAGTTTCGCTTATCCCCAAAGCCGCTGCGAGTTCAGCTTTTGTCGGCACTCTGTCCAATTCGTGCTGCAAACGCTGTTCTAGTTCATCTAGGGCTACCAATTCTTGAACGCGGCGCGCCAACTCCACCTCTTCGGTGGCAGTCAGTAGAGGATAGCGAGCCATTTCCTTGAACAAAGCTCCCACTGGATCGTCGGCAGACCAGTTGTTGTATGCTGACGACCGAGTTACCGTCGGACGATCGATCTCGGTGTCTTCATCTTGTGCGATCGCGAATGAGGCGTCGGGTGCCACCGCAAAACTGCCTAGGTCAGATTCTGCCATATCGTGCTTGGTGTCGGTGGAATGATTTGAAAAGTATCCCTTAACTTTAACCAATTTAACCGGAAATTTCCGAAATCCATCTAGAAGCTCGTGACATAAATTAGATGGCCCCAATTTTATACCTTTCTATTGAGTTCGAGCCAGTAAAGGAGCTGCCTGCAATAATTGCTGAGTATAAGGGTGCTGCGGATTAGTAAAAATATCCCTAGTCTTACCGATTTCAACAATTTTTCCCGCATTCATTACCGCAATACGATCGCAAAAAAATCTCGCCACCCACAAATCGTGCGTAATGAACAGATAAGTCAAATTAAATTCCTTCTTCAACTCCAACATCAGTTCTAATACTTGAGTCTGCACGCTGGCATCCAGCATACTCACGGGTTCGTCGCAAATTATCAGTTGCGGGCGAGTAATTAAAGCGCGCGCGATCGAAACTCGCTGCTGTTGTCCTCCTGACAATTCCCCCGGATAGCGGCGAAAGAAATCCTCCCCCGGAGTTAAACCCACCCGCTCTAACATTTGGATTACTTGTTTTTTAGCTTCGCTACCATTAGCTAATTTGTGAATAAATAAAGGGTCAGCAATACTTTGCCCGACAGTCATCATCGGATTGAGGCAAGCGTGGGGGTCTTGAAAGATCATTTGCATTTCGCGGCGGTGCTTCCTCACAGCATCGCGGTTCAGGGCAGTTATATCTATTCCTTGAAATTCAACTTTGCCGCCAGTCGCAGTAATTAGCTGCAAAATCGTGCGTGACAAGGTACTTTTGCCGCAGCCGGACTCCCCCACCAGCCCTAGGATTTCTCCCCGTTGTAGCTCTAAACTAACGCCGTCTACGGCTTTAATTACCTGGCGATTCCTGGAAAACAACTGATCTAATAAATTGCTTTCTAAACTGTAGTGTTGCTGCAAATCCGTTACGGTCAAAAGAGGCGAATTTGTTGAGTTTGCAGTAACGGCTTCAGTCCTGATTTCCTCGAATGCTAACCCTTTGTCGGAATCGGCTTGAATGTGCAAAGCTGCTTTGAGGAGCGATCGAGTATATTCGTGCTGCGGCTTTTCAAACACGTTTTGCACCGGCCCTGTTTCTACGACTTTACCGCCGTACATCACCGCAATGCGATCGCAATACTCAGCCACCATCGCCAAATCGTGAGAAATCAACAAAATAGCCGTTCCCCGTTCCTCACAAAGTCTGGTTAATTCCTGCAAAATCTGAGCAGCTACAGTTACGTCCAAACTTGTAGTCGGTTCGTCCGCCACAATTAATTTGGGATCGAGCAAAAGAGCCAAAGCAATTGCTACTCTTTGCCGCATTCCGCCGCTAAATTCGTGGGGAAATTGCGACCAGCGAGACGCGGGAATTTTCACAGCTTCCAGAGTTTCGATCGCCCGTTTCTTAGCTTGCTTGCGATCCAAATTCGGTCTGTGAGCTTGCAAAGTCTCGATGCAATGTTCTCCTACAGTCATCAAAGGATCGAGACGAGTCATCGGATCTTGAAAAATCAATGCTACAGCTTCGCCCCGAAACCGTCTCAGCCGCGAAGCATTCATATCAAACACTGACTCTCCAGCAAAACTAACTCGCCCCTCAATCAGCGTTGAATCCGGCAGCAACCGCATCGCCGCCCTTCCCAAAGTTGACTTACCGCACCCAGACTCCCCAACTAATCCGAGCTTTTCCCCCGGTTTCAGCGTCAGGGAAACCCCGTCAACGGCCCAACCGGATTGGCCCCGCCGCTGAGGATAAGCTACTCGCAGATTGTCAACGGAAAATAGAGAAGAGTCATTAGTCATTAGTCATTAGTCCTTAGTTATTAGTTATTAGTTATTAGTTATTGGTTATTTGTTATTTGTTATTTGTTATATAATCCTCGGTTGTCAGTTGTCACTTATTAATCATTGTGAGTAGTCATTGTTAGTTATTAGTCACTATTTATTGGCAAGAGACTGAAAGTCTGTTAGTCAATGAAAGAATAATTAGCTGCAAACCGAGTTTTCTTGGTGCATAAGCCGCTCCCCCGATTAATAACTAATAACTAATAACTAATGACTAATAACTAATGACTAATGACTAATGACTAAATTTCCCTTCGCTTCAACTCAGCTCTCCGCAGTATGTAAGTAGCGGCACAATCTGCGTGAGGATGGTCTGCTAAAACTTCCGCGAGTTCCAACACATATCCGGCGATATCCGGCCCCAGCTTTTCAGTCAGCACTTGACGTTCCCGAGAGGCGAGTTCTTGCACGCGGGCCTTAGCTTGCCAATTCGGAGAAAACATCTTGTCAATCTCGGTGTGGAATCCCAGACTTTCGAGAATGTCCCACTCGCCGTTATCGCACCAAATGCCCCCGCACAACATACAGCGCTCTATGTAAAAGGGCACTCTGCTGAAAGGAACTTTCGCCCGCGACAGATAGTGACCGTCTTCGGGACACAGCGCTGCTTTGCTGTCGTAGACAGACGGGGTGAATTCTATGCCGAGAGTCCCTGTCGCATCAGGCTTCTCGGATTTGTTGTACCACTGGCTCTGCTCTTTTTGCCAAGCTTCGTATTCTCTGCCTGGAATCCAGATACCGTAACAGTTGGGACACCACTGCACCGACATACGGCCGGCTAAGGTACCGCCTTCTAAATTGGGATGTTTACATTTTGGACATTCCACCGCTTTATTTCTCCTTGCCTTATTAATTCCCTGTTAATTCAATTATTAATTCTGTATCTGGGCGGGCCCTGAAGAACCAGAATTTTTTTGCAGCAGCGCGCCACAGTAGCCAATTAGCGTGTTAAGCCGCGCGATCGCCGCAGTTTGCCTCGCCTTTGCTGTCGCTGGCTGGCGCGACGCTTGCAAAAACGTGACATCTGTCCCCAATAACCGCAGTTGCTTGTGAATTTCCGTCAAATAGGACTGCTCTGGGGGTGTTTCTGAGGCGTCTAACTCATCGCTTTCGGCTCTCATAATTTGGTTTCCGAAAAATTGTTGCACTTTTGTGTATTCGATCGCCAGCGCGGCCCGATCCAGATTATCCTGTGCAGCAGTTCTTTGTAGTTGTTCTAGTGCTTGCTGTAATTTTTGGTAGCACTGGCGGCGGTCTTCGGACAATATCATGATTTTGTAAAGAAATTTGTATTTATAATCAAAGTAGATACTTACTTAAGTTTGCTCATCTGGAGGGAAGCCGTGCGTTTTTGGAGCAATTCCCTGTTTTGTGAGAACTTTTTTCGATTTTCTGCCCTAACTCTACCCTTCTGGCTGCTGCTTTCTGTTGAGCGTTGCCGGTAAATGCCGAGCCCCCGCTACCTCAACTGCTACCGCCAAAATATGCTTATTTTACCGGATCGACAGACTGCGGCGGCAGTGGTGTCACTATATTTTCCTACCTGCGAGGGGGGGCGACTCGGAAGTAGATAGGTATAGTTAACAGAAAAATCGACTATTTTTTTGAATTGCAAATTGTGGCATTCAATTAGTTTAGTATAGCTAAACACATAATTTCCGCAATTCAACCGGAAACCGGCTTTTAACCATTTGTATTTCTAAGTTTTAAAGGTGTACCCCATGAACGCGAACACTCTGACTCCCTCTCCTTCGATCGATCCTGCTGTAGTTCCCGATTGGCTGCAAGAATGCCTGAATAGTCGATCGCAGCCTGATGGGGGCCCTAACCCGAATTGTTCGGCTGACGACAGCTTAATTTGTCGGGCCTTTGAATTTGCCCGCGACTTGCACGAAGGACAATACCGCAAATCGGGAGAACCTTACATTTGCCATCCGGTAGCTGTCGCTGGAATACTCAGGTATATGGGCGGCAACAACGTCATGATTGCCGCCGGCTTCCTCCACGACATTGTTGAAGATACAGATATTACTCTCGAAGAAATAGAACAGCGGTTCGGCGCGGAAGTGCGACAGTTGGTTGAAGGTGTCACCAAGCTTTCTAAGTTTAATTTTTCCAGCAAAACAGAGCGCCTTGCGGAAAATTTCCGCCGAATGTTCCTAGCAATGGCTAAAGATATTCGCGTCATTGTGGTCAAACTCGCAGATCGGCTGCACAACATGAGAACTTTGGAGCATTTGTCCGAAGAAAAGCAGCGCAGTATTGCCTTAGAAACCCGAGATATTTTTGCTCCCCTGGCGAACCGTTTGGGTATCGGCCGCTTTAAGTGGGAATTGGAAGATTTAGCGTTTAAATACCTGGAACCCGAAGCTTACCGCGAAATTCAGGAATTGGTGGCCGAGAAGCGGGCCGATCGAGAAACTCAACTCGCAGAAGTCACAGATTGTTTGCGAGAAAGGCTTGACAATTTAGGCATTAAATGCTATGAAGTTAGCGGCCGTCCTAAACATTTGTACGGGATTTACTCGAAGATGCAGCGCCGCCAAAAAGGGTTTAAGCAAGTGTACGATATTGCGGCGGTGCGGATCATAGTAGAAACCAATGATGACTGTTATCGGGCTTTGGCGATCGTCCACGATTCTTTCCGCCCGATTCCCGGCCGCTTTAAAGATTATATCGGTTTACCAAAAGCCAACCGCTACCAATCTTTGCACACCGGAGTAATCGGAACCAGCGGCCGCCCCATCGAAGTGCAAATCCGCACCGTAGCAATGCACCACATTGCAGAATACGGCATTGCTGCCCACTGGAAATACAAAGAAACTGGCGGTTCTAACACAACAGTTACCGGCGACGACGAGAAATTTACTTGGCTGCGACAACTCCTCGAATGGCAAAGCGACCTCAAAGACGATCGCGAATATTTACAAAGTATTAAGGACAACTTATTCGACGAAGATATTTACGTTTTTACTCCTAACGGAGACGTGATTGCTCTCAATAGCGGATCGACTCCCGTAGATTTTGCTTACCGCATTCACACAGAAATTGGCAATCACTGCACCGGTGCGAGAGTCAACGGGCGAATGGTAACACTAGATAAGGTTTTAAAGAACGGCGATATTGTAGAAATCTTGACCCAAAAAAATGGTCATCCGAGTTCCGACTGGTTGAATTTTGTCAAGACAAACGGAGCTAAAAACCGAATTCGCCAGTGGTTGAAGCGATCGCACCGAGATGAAAATCTCGCTCGCGGCCGGGAATTGCTGGAAAAAGAATTAGGTAAAAATGGCTTGGAATCTTTGCTAAAATCTGAGCCCATGCAATCGGTGGCTCAGCGCTGCAACTACCACAGCGTCGAAGATTTAATCGCCGGTTTGGGCTACGGCGAAGTCACCCTAAATCTCGTAGTAAATCGACTGCGAGATTTAGTAAAAGTGCAGCAAAAAATTGAAGCTGCTCCCGCAGGAGGGCAGGAAGTGCCCCAGCTAATACCTGCATCGACGACACCGAAACCATTACCGAGTTCGTCTCCGAGCAAATCGCCGATCGCAGGTGTAGAGGGATTGCTCTACCATTTATCCGGCTGTTGCTGTCCGATTCCTGGGGAAGCAATTATTGGAGTTGTGACTCGCACTCGCGGAATTTCGATTCACCGGCAAGGATGTTCAAATGTTGAGAGCGTACCTGGGGATCGGTTGGTTCCTGTGAGTTGGAATTCCAGCAACCGCAATGAATCTCGACCCAACACTTATCCGGTTAACATTCAAATTGAAGCCCTCGATCGAGTGGGAGTTCTCAATGATGTTTTATCGCATTTGAAGGACAACCAAGTAAACGTCCGCAGCGCTCAAGTCAAAACATATCCAGGATTGCCCGCATTAATTGACTTGTGCATGGATATCCAGGATAAACAACAGTTCGAGCGCACTTGTATGCAAATTAAAAAGATGAGCGATATTTTGAATTTGCGCCGGCTCAGTGAAGGGACTTAAGAGGAAAGCCTAAGTGTATTGTAGGGTGCGCGCCGCGCACCTTATCCCACGTTCCTAATTGTTGAATCTAAAATCTTAATTTGCAGCTTGGCAAATTAACTTGACGTGGGAATATACTAACATTGAAACCCTTTATTTTGGCGGACTTACTGGCTTTGACTCGCCCAGCTTTTGCTGCAAAAAGTCCTGGGCTACTTCTCCAGCTTCTTGCTGTTTCTTATCAACTTGATAATTGAGCCGTCGCATATCCTCCTCGGAGATTTTGCCGCCCAGTTCTGCGAGGACTGGACGCAATTCCGGGTATTTTTCCAAAATTTGCGATCGCACAACCGGAACTGCTTCGTAGGGCGGGAAATAGTTCTTGTCATCCTTGAGAACTACTAAACCTAAACTTTGAATCAAACCGTCCGTCGTATTACCAGCAATCACATCTACTTCTTTTTGTTGCAGCGCTTGATAAAGCAATCCTAACAGCAACTCCTTCGGTTCTTCTCGAAACTTAATCCCGTAAGTTTTAGCTAATCCGGGAAATCCATCTTCTCTCTCCTTAAATTCTGGGCCGAAACCAGCCCGGAGGTTAGGTGAAGCTTTCCCAAGTTGCGAAAGAGTTTGTAAATTGAGTTTTTTGGCATCGTCTCCCCGGACAATAATCGCAAAACTGTTATTAAATCCCAGCGGTTCCGTCCACTCAGCTTTAAACTGTTTGGGATATTCTTGCTTGAGGTAATCGAGGACTTTTTTGGGGTCAGAAATCGGTTTCTGTTTGAGCAGGTTGGCGTAAGCAGTACCTGTGTATTCGACGTACAAATCGATTTTACCTGCTGTTAGGGATTGATGGCAAAGCGAACCTCCGAGATTCAGTTCTCGTTCTACTTTGATATCTGTTTTAGCTTCGATATGGCGTGCTAAAATTTCTGCGAGGATGACTTGTTCGGTAAAATCTTTCGAGCAGATGACAACTTGCTTTTGGGGTTTAGAGGTACATCCTGCTACTGCAAGCAAGCAAAGCAGCCAGCAGGAATAGAAAAAAAAATCGTTCTTAGAGATTTTCATGACTTAACTCACATTAAAAATCTACACTTAATACCTTATACGTTATAACATAAAGCCCAGATCGCAGACTTCTTCAATAAGTCTGCACTTTAACACCGATCGCAATTTACCCAAGTTCCGTTTTCCTGTTGTAACATTTATTGATAGACATGGAGCAATAAATATGGTAATCAGAGTCAGCGATATTATCCACCAGCAGCGACAATTTTTTGCGACTGGGAAAACTAAGGATGTGGATTTTCGGATCGAACAACTCAAGAATCTCAAAAGTGCGATCGCTTCCTATCAATCACGGATTGTGGATGCTGTCAAGGCTGATTTGAACAGGCCGGAGTACGAGGCTTATTTTGAAATTGCTGCGATAGCAGAAGTTAATTATGCCATCAAAAATGTCAAATCGTGGGCCAAGCCGAAAAAAGTGCCTACTTCGATCGATCAATTCCCAGCATCGGCCCGCATTTACCCAGAACCTTTGGGGGTAGTTTTAATCATCGGGCCTTGGAATTACCCATTTCAGCTAATGATATCACCTTTGGTCGGGGCGATCGCCGCCGGCAACTGCGCCATCCTCAAACCTTCTGAAATCGCCTCGCACACGTCGGAAGTTGTCGCCGATATGATTACCAAAACCTTCGATCCCGCCTACGTAGCAGCCGTCGAAGGAGGAGTCGAAATCAGCCAACAATTATTAGCGGAAAAATTCGACCACATCTTCTTTACAGGCGGCACAAAAATCGGTAAAATAGTCATGGAAGCTGCTGCTAAACACCTGACACCTGTCACATTAGAATTGGGTGGCAAAAGTCCTTGCATTGTAGACTCAGATATTCAAGTTGAATACACTGCTAAACGCATTGCCTGGGGCAAATTCATCAATGCCGGTCAAACTTGTGTCGCTCCAGATTACCTGTTAGTTGATAAAAAAGTTAAACCAGATTTGATTGAGGCAATTAAAACAGCAATTCACGGATTTTACGGCGACGACCCGCAAAAAAGTCCCGACTATTCCCGAATAATAAATCAGCAGCAATTGGAACGTTTGAGTGCGTTTATTAAAGATGGAGAAATTGTCGTCGGCGGGAAAGTTACGCCGGAAGATAGATATATTGCACCGACGGTTATAGATAATATTTCCTGGGATTCGCCGGTGATGCAGGATGAGATTTTCGGACCGATTTTGCCAGTTTTGGAGTATGAAAATTTTGGGGAGGCGATCGCCAAAATCAACGCCCGTCCTAAACCATTAGCTTTGTATTTGTTCTCGAAGGATAAAGAAAAACAAGAGCGAGTTTTGCGGGAAACTTCTTCTGGGGGAGTTTCCATAAATGATACTGTCATGCAATTCGGGGTGACAGCTTTGCCGTTTGGAGGAGTTGGTGAAAGCGGGATAGGGAGTTATCACGGCAAAGCGAGTTTTAATACTTTTTCTCATTACAAAAGCGTGCTGCAAAAGTCATTTTGGCTTGACTTGAAATGGCGTTATGCTCCTTATAAGGGTAAGTTGGATTTGATTAAAAAGGCGATCGGTTGAGCGATCGCACTTGCAGGGGCGGGTTCACCAACATTTACAATATCAGCAAGATAGCCAAATCAACCCGCCCCTTCCTGATATTATCGGTCAAGCGATTGCACCGAGAACGATTATTTCCATAAAATTTAAATGATTGCTCATCTGTTTTTTGAACGATTTCCATCACAATCTCTACGTCACTCCTAAAAAACCGTTGCCGTCCAAAATAATCCACATTAGAAATGTTTATAATATCTTTTAGCATCCGATCGCTAACAAGCAATTTATGGAACCTTTAGCAAAAGAACGCTGTGCCGCCTGCCGCCCAAACTCTCCCCGCCTCACAGCTTACGAAATTGTCCAGCTAAAACCTCAAATTCCCGACTGGAATTTAATCGAAAAAAATGGCATTCCCCAAATAGAACGCACCTACGAATTCCCGGATTTCAAAAGTGCGATCGCCTTTACAAACAGCGTCGGCGAAGCAGCAGAAACCGAAGGACATCACCCCGCACTGTTAACCGAGTGGGGAAAAGTTACCGTTACTTGGTGGACTCACGCGATTTCTGGACTGCACCGCAATGACTTTATTATGGCCGCGAAAACCGATGCGATCGCCAATCAATTCTCAAAATAAAATCAGACTTATAGCTCGATCGTAGTCTAAGAACTCACAGCTCCGGGTACCAGCGGAGAAAGCCGTTGATTCCCATTCAACAACTCCAGATTCAGTCGGTAGCCGACATTCCGTACAGTTTGAATCAGGCTCGGCTGTCGCGGGTCGATTTCGATTTTTTTACGCAGAGAGAGTACGTGAGTGTCGATCGTCCGGGGGTTATCAATCGCATCTGGCCACGCCCTCCGCAGCAAATCCGAGCGCGACAGCGGCACTCCTCCAGCTTGAGCGAGCACGTACAGCAGGCTAAATTCCTGCGGAGTCAGCTCAATATGTTCCTCGTACAACCTGACTCGGCGCTGCACCAAATCAATTTTCAGCAGCCCGCACTCCAGCGTCGCCGGCGGTATCATCGTGCGGTTGCGGCGCATCAGAGCTTCCACCCTCGCCATAAATTCTTGCATCCCAAAGGGTTTAGTCAGGTAATCGTCTGCCCCCGCCTTCAAACCTTCAACAATATCCGATTCCGAATTCCGCGCCGACAGCATCAAAATCAGCGACTGCTGCTGCTGTTGCAGCCAGTTGCAAAATTCCAAACCGTCCCCATCCGGCAATTGGGCATCCAGAATGACTAGGGTTGGCTGGCGGCTGAAAAATATTTCCCTAGCGTGACTGATATCCGCTGACTGGTGCACCCAGTGACCGACTTGCTGTAGATGCCAGCCCAAGAGCGATCGCAGGTGCGGATTCCCTTCAACAATTGAAATACTTGCAGATTCCACAGAGGCGAGCTTCCCATATCACTAATTGCTACAAGGTTAACAGAGCTTTTGTCAAGCTTTTGTAACCATCGCTACTCAAGCATGAGCTGCATTTAAAGCAGCGGACATACCTAGGGTAGAAATTTTAAAGATTGGGTTAATTTGGCAGGGTCAGCCTGCAGAAAGGTTAAATCATTCTGGCGATGAGCTTACAATGAAAATAAGACAGTGTAAAGCCGATCGACCCCATGCCCCAACCGCCTGCTAAAAGCGATCCCCCCGACCCAGCCCCCACTCTCAGGAGGTTGACAAATCGCGCAAGTGAAACTAGAATTCCTCCAACCGTTCGCTCGGTAGCCGGAACACTCAGCCACTTTGACCGTCAAATTCAGCCACATCCCGACTCCATTAAACGCACAGCGAATAATCTAGGTGCGCGCAAAAAGTCGAGCAACTGCATTGCAACGAGTGAAATTTTTTATGGAGGGTAGCCTGTTGAGCAGGGTAAAAACTTTTATTTAGAAATAGCCTCAAGCTGAGCCACTCAGCATCAATCGAGGCCATTCCTAAATCCCGCCGTCATTATACAAACCACAAAGGATTTCAAGCTCATACCATGCTACAAGACACCCAAACAATCCGGCACTACCAAAAACTCACCGACGCCCTCGTCGAAATGTGGAATAGAGGTTATCGCTTCGATGACCTGCGGCTTTACTTAGACGGCTATTTAGCAGCCCTGCGGCATTCCAACGGTCTGGAACCCTATCTGATTCACAGACTAGAGGAAGAAGCAGCGCGTTACATACACGACCCCTCCAATTTTGCAATGCCACAGACACAGACACAGGCTGAATCAGACTACTATTAAATAGCAAATTCGGTTTGATAAACCCTTGATGATTTGGGAATTGGGAATTGGGAATTGGGAATTGGGAATTGGGAATTGGGAATTGGGAATTTTAACTGGTTCCCTGGCTCGGCCTGGGAACCGATGTCCAGAGGCTCTGCCTCGCTTTCGGAGCCTAAAAATTCGAGGTCTAGCCGACCGCAGTGCGTTCCCCGGCTCTGCCTGGACATAAGTAATTAAGTAAATTAACTTAATTCAACGTAAAACCCTATTGCTGTTATTTCCCCGACTTCTTTAAGAAGTCGGGGATATGTTTTTTCTGTCTAATTTAAGAAGCCAAAGCCACTTCTACAACTTCTTGCAATTCGCCCTTTTGATACATCTCGATCATAATATCCGAGCCACCAATAAACTCGCCGTTGATATAAACTTGGGGAATTGTCGGCCAATTGGAATACTCTTTAACGCCTTGACGAATTTCCTGGTCTGCCAAAACATCAACAGTTTCGTAAGGTACTCCCAAAGTATTGAGAATTTGCACCACAGTATTAGAGAAACCACACTGGGGCATTAACTTATTGCCCTTCATAAACACCATGATTTTGTTTTGCTTAACCAACTCGTCAATTCTTTCATGTGCTGTTGTACTCATGGTAGCTCCTAATATTGTTTGAAAATTTTTAAACGTTGACTGAGGCAGAAACCGGGTTTTTTACGAAAATCTCTCGTTACAGCCATAGATTCCGGTTGAAAAACCCGGTTTCTTTGCTTTTTGTGCGTAAGTGTAGTAGTTGTCTCTCAACCCACTATTGACAAAAGCACAAATTTGTGATACCCACTAGGAAGTCAACCATTAAGCAACTTGATTTTTAGCTTCCCATTCTGCGGGAGTTAAGGTTTCCAAGCCCAAAGCGTGGATGGCTTCACTAGCCATTGCCTGTTTGAGAGCGCCGTAGACCAGTTGGTGCTGCTGTACTCGGCTTTTTCCTTCAAAGGCTGCAGAGACGACTCTCGCCTGGTAGTGGTCACCGCCGCCGGTCAAATCCTCAACTTGTATTTTAGCGTCGGGCAACCCTGCCTTAATCATTTCTGCTACTTGAGATGGTGTAACCATTGGTTTCTGTGATAAACGGCTGTAATTTAGATTTTAGTGGAACTATTTTTTCGATGAGCTCGGTTGACTGCTGGCAGGCCGGGGAAAGGGCGAATCCACAAAACCCAATTCCAGTAACTGCTGGTAAGCTTTCTTGCCCAAGTCGCGAGTTGGCTGCTGCGATCGAATAATCTGAATTAACAGGGGCACAGCCAGTTCCGGTTTATTTTGTGCCCGGTGTACCAACGCCAGCCGGTAGGTAGCTTCGTCGCGCATTTGGGCTGTTTCTACAGCTTTGGTGCGGTGGCTTTCGGCCAAGCGGATGTCAATTCCGGCAAAACTGCTACCCAGTTGTTGATAGAAGTTGGACAGTTGATTAAAAATTTGGCGGGATTCTTGGAGTTTTTGAGTAGCTAGTGCGTAATTTTGATTGGAAATAGCACTGCTGGCTTCTGT
Source organism: Microcoleus sp. Pol14D4 (assembly GCF_036701245.1). Taxonomy (NCBI): domain Bacteria; kingdom Bacillati; phylum Cyanobacteriota; class Cyanophyceae; order Oscillatoriales; family Microcoleaceae; genus Microcoleus; species Microcoleus sp. Pol14D4. Next base: position 139,748 of record NZ_JAUBQM010000002.1, on the reverse strand, counting down.
CATCAAACGCTGGCCTCCTTGGACGCTCAGCAGGCTGCTGTCTTGCGTCAGAGGGCGAAGATTGTTGGGGTCTGTGGGGTCGTCGGCGGGTTCGACTTGCGGTTGGTTCTCTGGCCCAGAAGGTTGTTGTGCTTGGACTTGGAGCGGTTGCAACAGGGTAAAAGCTGCGATCGCCCCGATCGTAATCCGGGCAGTGGAGCGAAGCCAGCAAACAGTTCCAGAGTATACCATGAAATTACATTGCGCCTGTGCGCTTTAAAAAAATATTTAGCTTGAGCCGATCTTACCATTGGCGATCGCAACCGGCTAAGTGTAAACCAAATTTGTTGAAATGTCAAAGGGTGCGATCGGGCAAAAGGCTCTTTAGGAAAAATTAAAGTAGAGACTTGACAGAACGTTCTCAGTATGAGAACATAGAGGTGTCGTTTAAAAAACGGTACTGGAATGAGACTAAAGTCCACAAGAAATCTTCTGAGTGCGATCGAAGCCTACGGTGATGTCCCAAGTGCGATCGCAGCCTGGTGCAAGGTCATGGAAGACAACGATTGGAAATCGCTAGAAGAGATCCGACAGGGGTATTCTAAATCGGTCGATCAAGTCTATGGATATACTATTTTTAATATTAAAGGTAAACATTATAGATTAATTGTACAAATTAACTATAGCACCGGATATGTACTTTTTAAGAAGTTTTTAACCCATGCCGAATATAGCAAAATTAACTGGAATGATGAAGATGAAGTTAAGCAAAAAATAGGTTGATATTCCCCTAAATACATCGGGAAATCCTTAGCGATTCCCTGATGTGTTCAATAACAAATCAAAAACATTAACTCCAATGGTTAAAAGCATGACACCGAGAAACAAACACCCACCTCGGAGAAACTTCAGGACAATATTCTTCCTGCTTTCTTCTTCCTTTTGTTGTCATAAAGAATTGAATGAACTATGAACATCACAATTGAAAAAATAGCTTACGGTCAACTGCTGGCGAAATCGCAGCCTAAGCCCATCCTGAACGAAGAAGATTACGATCTTGCCCTCGCAGAATTAGGATCTCTGATTTCCCAAGAAGAATTAACACTAGAAGAAGAAACTTTACTGAGTCTCTGGGGGCTGTTGATCGAAGAATACGAATCAAAATATTACCCAATTCCAGAAGCGACTCCCCAGGATGTTCTATTGCATCTCATGGAAGTTCGCGAACTCAAACAAGCCGATTTAGTGGGGGTGATTGGTTCCAAAGGAGTAGTCTCTGAGGTGGTTAATGGGAAACGGGCGATTAGCAAGGCGCAAGCTAAGGCGCTGGGAGAATTTTTTAATGTTAATCCTAGCGTGTTTATTTGAGCGTGTTTATCTGAAAAACTTGCTGATCTCGAAAAAGACTCGGCGGTTGAAACCGCTAGCAACGCGATCGCACAAACTAAGTCCGACGCAGACTGATGGAAAAGCTACCGCTGTTAGTTACAGCTTCAAACCCCGCATGGTAGAAACATCCCTAATAGTTTATAAATATGTTTGGTTAAACTGCATCAAAATCAAACAGGAACATTTCTGATGGTACAACCAAGCAAACCAACCTCCGAGACTCTCCAAAATTATCAAGGTATCGGAGTTCCCGAAGAAAGTCTGGCAGTGATTTTGCAGCGTGGCGGCGACGAATTGCTGCTGTCAAAAGCGGACGATCGCTTTACAGTCCGCCCCTCATCAACAGCATCAGCCTCAAACGATTGGGCTGCAACAACTGCGGCAAAACTTAACCGCCGCATCGGCCAAAGCAATCTCGATGAATATCTCGTTGCGCCCTCTAACCTAGAAGCAGCAATGCAAGCAGCCCGCGCCAGCGATGCCGTAGCTTTTGCCAGCCACGTCTATTGCCCCGCGAACAATCCGAGTACATTCTTTTATTTAACCGACCAAATTACGATTCAATTTGCCGAACAAGTAGACGAACAATCGCGAAAGGCGATCGCCAATGCAGCAGCTTTAAAAATAGTCCGGCCAGTTGAAGGAATTCCCAACACGTTCGTCTGCGAAGTCACAAAACAAGCAACAGAAAACCCGGTCAAAATTGCCAACCGCCTGACAAGATATCCAGAAGTTCTGGTAGCGGAACCCAACATTTTAGTAGAGACGCAGCAGCATTACACGCCCCGCGATCCGCTTTATCCCAAACAGTGGTATCTCAACAACAAAGGCGGCAACCAACTTGTCGGCGGTGCTCAAATTTATGCAGAACCAGCTTGGGACATGACTCGCGGAGTTCGAGCGATCGTAATTGCCATTGCCGACGATTCAGTTGACATCACCCACCCAGATTTTCAAGGCCAAGGCAAAATCGTCTCACCCATCGATTTCAAAGACGGCGACACTTCCCCGATGCCAGTCGCAGACTCAGACAACCACGGCACAAGTTGTGCAGGCGTCGCTGTTGCTGAAGAAAACGGCAAAGGCATTGTCGGCGTCGCCCCCGGATGCGCCCTGATGCCCATCCGTACCACGGGTTTTCTCGATGACGATTCTGTCGAAAAAATGTTTAATTGGGCGATCGAAAAAGGGGCCGCCGTCATTTCTTGCAGTTGGGGGCCTTCAGCAGTTTACTATCCCCTTTCCCTGCGCCAGAGTGCGGTCATCACCAAAGCAGCAACCCAAGGGCGGGGCGGCAGAGGCTGCGTTATTCTGTTCGCGGCGGGGAATGCCAACCGCCCAGTCAACGGTACTGTTAACGAAAAAGGCTGGCCCAACAACATCCTGGGCGGTCAAACTAGATGGCTGGCAGGATTTGCCGTTCACCCAGACGTAATTGCCGTCAGCGCTTCCACTTCCCTCAACAAAAAAGCAGCCTACAGCAATTGGGGCAGCAGCATCTCGGTTTGCGCCCCCAGCAACAACGCACCGCCGGGAACTTGGTTGCCAGAAACCGGATTTATCGGCACGCCGCCGGAGGTGACGCAGTATTTGCCCGGTTTGGGGGTGTTTACTGCCGATCGAGTCGGAGTTGCCGGCTACGATTCGGGGGACTACACGAATACCTTTGGTGGCACTTCCAGCGCCACTCCTGTAGTCGCTGGGGTTGCAGGGTTGATACTTTCGGCTAACCCCCGTTTGACGGCGCGGGAAGTGCGGGGAATTCTCGAACAAACTGCTGAAAAAATTGTCGATCCCGATCCCGATCCCCAGTTGGGCAATCGCATGGGAAATTACGATCCTAACAACGGCCGCAGCGATTGGTTTGGTTACGGGAAAGTGAATGCTTTTAAAGCTGTGCAAGCTGCGGTGAGAAAGGGCGGCGGCAATCCGAATATCGGGGGTGCGGTGTTCAGCGATATTTCTGGACATTGGGCACAGAAGTTTATTGAAGCTTTGGCTGCGGCGAATATAATTAGCGGTTTTCCTGACGGTTCTTTTAGGCCTGATGACAGTTTAAACCGCGCTCAATATGCGGCGCTGTTGGTGAGTGCGTTTAGTCCGATTCCGAGGGTGCCGGCTACAAATTTTATTGATGTTTCTGCTACTTTTTGGGCGAGAAGTGCGATCGAACGGGCAAATCGGGGGGGTTTTTTGGCGGGGTTTCCGGGGTTGAAGTTCGGCCCGAATCAGAATTTAACTAAGGCTGACGCGATCGTGTCTTTGGTTAACGGTTTGGAACTTAAGGGCGGCAATCCTGATTCTTTGAAAGTTTATATCGATCGTTCTCAAATTCCTAATTATGCTTTGAGTGCGATCGCCACAGCAACTGCTTTGAAGATTGTGGTTAATTATCCTTCCCGCGATTGGCTTTCGCCGCAGCGGGATATCACCCGCGGTGAGATTTCGGTTTTGATTTACCAGACTTTGGTGGCGGTTAATCGGGCAAAGGCGATCGATTCTCCTTACATTGTGTAGCTAAGAACAGTAAAACTGGTTCGAGCGTTCGGACTTCAGTCCTCATAAAATCCGAGGACTGAAGCCGCTATAATTCGCGGCGAGTCAAAGCACTTTGTGCGTAAGTCCTGACGAAGCGATCGCTCTTGCGATGATAGCTTTACATATCGAGTTACTTTCCCGGAAATCCAGGGTTTCAGACTGCGAATTAAAAACTTTCCGGACTATTGCAATAAGATGAGTTACAGCGGCGGAATATGAGCCAAAACTGCGCGTAGTGAATCAGAGATATTCGGTAAGCCGATTGTCAAGGTGAATGAATTTTTGTAAAGGTTTGCGCCAATCGCGAACATTACTGTGGAACAGACCTATATAATAACCAAATTACCCGTCAAGCTAAGACTTTTGATCGAAATCATTAATTAATAGAGTCTTTTCACTCATTTTCAAAATAGCCAAAAGTTTTGCGTTCGGATCTTCAAGGTGCCTCTTTTGACTGAACCTACCTTGTAAAAAGGAAAAACTCAAATGCCAAAAAGATCGTTGGAACTCTTCGGCGATGGTCGCGTATACGAAATCAAAGACGACCTAGCTATTAAAGTCACGGAAACTAATGGGCAAGTAAAAGCATTAATTGATGCTTTAAGCTTCAGTGTGGCTAAAACATATCATATTCATCCTCCAGACGAACAGCCTCCTGATGTTGTAGAAGCAAGAGGTTCAAAGCATATCAATCAAGAAGGTTTCAAGCTTCTCACTACCTTTGAAGGATGTGAACTCACTGCTTATGATGATGGCGGTGGAGTTTGGACAATTGGTTACGGACACACGGGCGATGATGTTTATCCAGAACTGACTATTAGCCAAACGCAAGCAGAAGAATTGCTGAGGGAAGATTTAGAAAAGTTTGAATCCTACGTTGAGGATGCCGTTGAAGTTGAGATCGATGACAACCAGTTTTCTGCACTGGTTTGCTTCTGTTTCAACGTGGGCCCAGGAACAGAAGGTTTTGGAGGTTCAACTCTTCTGAAGCTATTGAACAACGGGGATTATCAAGGAGCAGCCAATCAGTTTCCTGTGTGGAATAAAGTCAATGGTGAACCCTGGCCAGGGCTGACACGCAGGCGCTTGGCCGAGCAAGCTCTGTTTTTAGGAATGCCTGAAGTTCGGGTTCTCACACTTACCGAGCCAATAATGCAAGGTGAGGATGTGCGTCAAGTGCAAGAAGCCCTGATCGCGGCAGGAATAAATGTTTCAGCAGATGGCGTTTTTGGTAAAGATGCCGATCGCGCTGTGCGACAGTTTCAACAGCAAAAAGGGCTAACGGCGGATGGTGTTGTCGGTGTCCACACACGCAAAAAATTGGGACTATAAAATCGATTGTGTAACCAATTAGACTGACACAATCAAGTAATTTTCACAAGCTCTGTGGAGGGAAGGTGCGGTGTGCATCGCCTACGGATAGAGTTTATGAATCTAGGACTGACCAAATTCAAATTGATTGGATAAAACCATGAGTAACTCAAGCGACATCCTATTTAATCAACCTGTAATTATCGAAGCCTGTGAAGAATTTGTCCAACGGGATATGTTGGAAGTTAGAGGCAGTTTCCCGGGATTGCTCCAAGATGCCCCCATGTCTTCGACTGCGGTGGTCAATGGCTTATCTCAACAGTTGATTTATCAACTACAACTGATGATGCCAGATGCCTTTGTCAGTTTTGATGACCTTAATGTAGACTTGCTGGAGGCAGCTTTTCCCTACGTACAAACCCCGGCAAAAGAGGCACTTCAGAGAGCCATTCAAGATCGAGGTCAAACGATGCAGGTGAACTCTGCTTACCGCACGATCGCCCAGCAAATGTTATTGTATAACGATCGCTTCAACAACTCTAATCCTGTAGCGCCACCAGGCACCAGCAATCACCAAACAGGGCTAGCGATCGACATTGAAGATGCCAGAGGCTGGGAATCTTATTTGATGGAATATGGCTGGCATCCATTACCGGGCGATCCGCCTCACTTCGACTACATAGGCGACGGGACGATCGATCTTCGCAGTAACTCAATACTCGCATTTCAGCAGCTTTGGAATCAGAACAACCCGGATGCAAAGATTAGCGAGGATGGCGGCTTTGGCCCCCAAACCGAGGATGCACTCAATCGCTCGCCTGCTCAAGGGTTTGCTAAAGCGCCGTGGGATGACAAGCCCAGAACGTTGCGCTTGGCGATGCCCAGAATGGAAGGCTCAGATGTAATCAAGCTTCAGGAAGGCTTGAAAAAGGCTGGCGTTGTAGTTGGGGTTGATGGTGAATTTGGGCCGGCAACAGATACAGCCGTCAAGGAATTTCAGCAGAAAAAAGGTTTGAAACCCGACGGAATTGTGGCTCTCAAAACCCGCGAACAAATGGCTTGAGGTGTTAGCGCGATCGAGTTGACCAAACCTGCAACAGAACTTCCTCCGCCTTCGGTGGAAGTTCCGTTTATAGCTCAGCTTGCGGGTTTGGGCAGGGTTTGCTTCCAAGTGTCACAAATTCCAGTAGCGGTATAATTGGCAATCTTTTTGACAATTAAAGTAGCCAAGAGAGTAGCAATAGCAGGAGCAAGTCCCAGTCCAGAAATTAGAACAGGAGCTAACATCCCAGCAGCTTTAGTGTAATTCTGGCCGATGGCTTCATCCAGGATTTTCTGAGTCTGCGGATCGTTTCCCAGGGGTTTGCACATCAGATCGTAAACTAAGGGATTTACGCGATCGAACAGCCGCTGGCCAGCTTCTAGGAGCTTGGGATCGATCGATGCTCTAGCCGCCACATTCACATCAATAGAATCCAGCGAAGCTGAGTCTATTCCTCTGGTTCCAAGTCCAGCCGCATCATCCCCTATGGCTTGAGCGCGATCGCCAATTTGTGCTGCTAGCTGATCCTCATCAAGTTCCCACAAACTTTCTACAAGAACTTCAATTTCTGCCATGATTACTTGTCTCCCGACTATGGTTAACTAGAATATTGCTGATTATCCTTTGCTTGCGAAGCTGATGAGTAAAAACCCGTCAATATAGCTTAACGAATGCCTAGCTACACATCGGCAATCTTAACCATTCTTTAAAAAAGTGCGATCGTCCCATCAAACTGCTGCTAAGTATGTAACATTTAAATCGTCAGAAAGTTACTATCGAACCGGAAATAAAGCAAACACAGTTAAATTTGTTGAATAACTCAAGCAAATCAATCCCACTGGTTATGATAGCTTTACATTTTCTCACACTGTAAAGTTACTTAACGCGCAGCAAAGATTTTATTGCCAGTGGGTATACTAAGACTGAACCGTATAGAAATACAAAGATTTTTATCAGTTTAAGTAAAAGAATTCTCCTTAAGCAAACAGAAGTAAAAGCTCCCGAAAACCCGATCAATTCCCGAGTTCATGACTAACAACAACACAGTCAAAACAATTTTAATTCTGGCAGCCAATCCTACCAATACCGTTCCCCTGCGATTGGAGCAAGAAGTACGGGAAATTGAGGAAGGATTGCGGCGGGCAAATAAGCGAGATCAGTATAAATTAGAACAAAAATGGGCCGTGCGTTCCCGTGACTTTTACCGAGCTATTTTAGATTATCAACCCAACATAGTCCACTTTTGCGGACATGGTGCTGGAGCAGATGGAATTGTCCTAGAAGACGATACCGGAAAAATGGCGCTGGTGCAGACAAACGCCCTCGCCAGTATGTTTAAATTGTTTGCCAAAAAAGGTGTAGGTTGTGTAATTCTCAATGCTTGTTATTCCGAAGTACAGGCCGAGGCAATTAGCCAATACGTTAATTATGTCATTGGCATGAATCGAGCCGTGGGAGATCGAGCAGCCCTTGCCTTTGCTGTAGGGTTTTATGATGCGATCGCTGCTGGATATACGCTCGAAGAATCCTACGAGTTAGGTTGTTCGCAGATGATGAGTTTCCGAGAGCAGGAAACACCTGTTTTCAAGAAAAAGAATTTAATTGATTCTCCGATTGCTCAGGGTGTAATTGCTGTTGAAGATGTGATTCCGCCCAATCCTTACCAAGGATTATCTGCCTTTGGGCAAGAAGATGCCGACTTCTTTTTCGGACAGGAAAAATTTGTCAGTAATTTAGTAGAAGTAACGCACAAACAACCTTTGGTAGCAGTGGTTGGGCCAAGCGGCAGCGGTAAATCTTCTGTGGTATATGCGGGATTAATTCCCCAATTGCGAAAAGAGGGAAACTGGTTAATTGAATCTTTCCGTCCGGGCAAAGAACCGTTTGTGCAGTTAGCTTTTGCCTTAGTGCGACAATTAGAACCCGAAGCAGGTGAAACTCAACAACTGCGGGAAACAATGGGGCTAGCCGGTGATTTGCGAAACGGTAGAATCACTTTGCAGCAACTCGTTTCTCGCATTTTAGATCGCAACCCAGGTAAACGGTTGTTGTTAGTTGCAGACCAATTTGAGGAACTGTACACTTTTTCTCAGCTAAAAAAAGAACAGGAACATTTCGCTGATGGTTTACTAACGGCTATTGCACAAGAAAATATTACATTAGTTTTGGCTTTACGGGCTGACTTTTACGGTTATGCGCTTTCTTATCGTCCGTTGCGGGATGCGTTGCAGGAGTATACACCGCAGTTACTCAGTTCTATGAAATGGGAGGAATTACAGGCAGCAATTGAATTACCTGCCCAAAAGCTGGAAGTAGAATTTGAGGCACAATTAACCCAACGCATTCTTGATGATGTCGAGGAAGAACCGGGAAATTTGCCATTATTAGAATTTGCCGTAACTCGGTTATGGGAAAAGCAAATAAACCGAGAATTAACTCACCAAGCTTATGAGAAAATTGGCGGGGTAAAAAAAGCAATTGCCAATCATGCCGAACAGGTTTATCAAAAACTGAGTGAAACCGAGAAAAAACAGACACAGCGAATATTTGTGCAATTAGTGCGTCCGGGGGAAGGAACGGAGGATACCAGGCGCGTTGCTAGCCGTGCAGAAGTAGGGGAAGATAACTGGAATTTGGTCAGTTATTTAGCTGGATATCAAGCGCGTTTGGTAGTGACGGGACGGCAAGAACAGGAAGATACCGTAGAATTGGTGCATGAAACCCTAATTCGGCAATGGGGAAATCTCCGCGAGTGGATAAATGCTAACCGTCAGTTTCGGACTTGGCAAGAACGGCTGAAGGTGGCGTTACGCGAGTGGAAAAATAACAACCATGACTCTGGGGCAATGTTGCGGGGTGTGCCGTTGACTGTGGCGGAAGATTGGTTGCGTCAACGTGCCGATGAAATGACGCAGGAGGAGCGAGATTTTATTCAGTTTAGTGTTAAAGAACGGGATAGAGAAAGACAAAAGGAGCAACGCAGGCGGCGGCTGACAATTATTGGGCTAAGTGGCTTTTCGGCGATCGCTTTGGGTTTAGCAGGACTAGCTGGTGTTGGTTGGTGGCGTGCTGCTATCAATCAAATTAATTCTCTGGCTCAATATTCCGACGGGCTGTTAAATTTCGATGGCTCAAAAGCGCTCAAAACCAGTTTAAAAGCCGTTGTACAAATGCGACGTACACCTTGGGTAGACACTGATACCCGCACCTATGTAGAGCTGTCATTATTAAACACAGTTGCCAATGTAGCAGCACCAAATACTTTGGGCAGCCATACAGGCAAGGTTAATGCTGTCAGTTTCAGCCCCAATGGTAAGCTGCTGGCTACTGCCAGTGATGACAGGACAGTGAGACTTTGGGATGCCTCCACCGGCAAGCAAATTCAAATCCTCACTGGACATACAGACGTGGTTAATGCGGTCAGTTTCAGCCCCAATAGCAAGCTGCTGGCTACTGTCAGTAATGACAAGACAGTGAGACTTTGGGATACTTCCACCGGCAAGCAACTTAAAACCCTCAGCAGACATACAAGCGAGGTTTATCTTGTCAGTTTCAGCCCCAATGGCAAGCTGCTGGCTACTGGCGGTGATGGCGGCACCGTGAAACTGTGGGATACCTCCACCGGCAAGCAAATTCAAACCCTCAGCGATAAAGACGGAGTTAACGATTTCAGTTTCAGCCCCAATTGCAAGCTGCTGGCTACTGCCAGTTATGGCAACACTGTGAAACTATGGGATACCTCTACTGGCAAGCAAATTAAAACTCTCAGCGGTCATACAGACTGGGTTTGGACTGTCAGTTTTAGCCCCGATGGCAAGCTGCTGGCTACTGGCAGTAATGACAAGACAGTGAGACTTTGGGATACCTCCACCGGCAAACAAATTAAAACTCTCAGCGGGCATACAGACTCGGTTAGGCGGGTTAGTTTCAGCCCCGATGGCAAGCTGCTGGCTACTGCCAGTGATGACAAGACAGTGAAATTGTGGGATACCTCCACCGACAAAGAAATTAAAACTCTCAGCGGGCATACAGGCGCGGTTATAGATTTCGGTTTTAGCCCCGATGGCAAGTTGCTAGCCACTGGCAGTAATGACAAGACAGTGAAACTGTGGGATACCTCCACCGGCAAACAAATCAAAACCCTCAGCGGGCATACAGACTCGGTTATGGGTGTCAGTTTTAGCCCCGATGGCAAGTTGCTGGCGACTCGCAGCGATGACAAGACAGTGAAATTGTGGGATATCACCGGCAAGCAAATTAAAACCCTCAGCGGGCATAAAGACAGAGTTTGGGATGTCAGTTTTAGCCCCAATAGCAAGTTGCTGGTCACTGGCAGCGATGACAACACCGTGAAACTGTGGGATACCTCCACCAACAAAGAAATTAAAACCCTCAGCGGACATAAAAACAAAGTTAATGCGGTCAGTTTCAGCCCCGATGACAAGCTGCTGGCTACTGCCAGTGATGACAAGACAGTGAAACTGTGGGATACCTCCACCGGCAAACAAATTAAAACCCTCAGCGGCCTTACAGGCAAGGTTTTGGGGGTCAGTTTCAGCCCCGATGGCAAGCTGCTGGTCACTGGCAGTGATAACGAGACTGTGAAACTGTGGGATACCTCCACCGGTAAGGAAATTAAAACTCTCAGCGGACATACAGACTTGTTTAGGGGTGTCAGTTTTAGCCCCGATGGCAAGCTGCTGGCAACTCGCAGTAGTGACAAGACAGTGAAACTGTGGGATACCTCCACTGGTAAAGAAACTAAAACTCTCAGCGGACATACAGACTCGGTTAGGCGTGTCAGTTTCAGCCCCAATGGCAAGCTGCTGGCCACTGGCAGTCTTGACGGGACAGTGAAACTGTGGGATACCTCCACTGGCAAAGAAATTAAAACTCTCAGCGGGCTTACAGACTTAGTTAGCGGTGTCAGTTTTAGCCCCGATGGCAAGTTGCTGGCGACTCGCAGCGATGACAAGACAGTGAAATTGTGGGATACCTCCACTGGTAAGGAAATTAAAACCCTCAGCGGTCATACAGGCATAGTTTTTGCGGTCAGTTTCAGCCCTGATGGCAAGCTGCTGGCTACTGGCAGTTTTGACAAGACAGTGAAACTGTGGGATACCTCCACTGGCAAAGAAATTAAAACTCTCAGCGGGCTTACAGCCACGGTTTGGCGGGTCAGTTTCAGCCCCGATGGCAAGCTGCTGGTCACTGGCAGTCTGGACAGTAAAGTGAAACTGTGGCAGTTAGATTTTAATTATTCACTCAAGGAAGGATGCAATTTCATAGACAATTACCTCATACCTAATCCTTATGACGCAGATGCCCTGGAAATAAAACAAGATTTATGTAAAAAGCTTTGATAATTTTAGATGGAGAACTGCATAAAAACCCCGATTCACTCCTAGATAAAAATAAAACCTTTCCCAAACCCCTTACCCACCAACAACCATGACTAACCAAACCCCCAATTTCCACGCCCTCCTCATCGGTATCAATTTCTACTTCCCCCACCGTTTACCAGAAGGTAACTACTACAAAAACTTGCGGGGATGCGTGCGGGATATTAACAACGTCGAAACTTATTTAAAAGACACCTTCAACCTCACACCAGACCAAATTATCAAACTCACCGCGACTGCTTCCGACAATCCCAACCAACCCCAAGAACCGCCAGAACTCTTACCCACCTATGAAAATATCGTCGCCAAATTCAAAGAACTAACCGCCAAAGCCCAACCTCAAGACCGAGTATATATTCACTACTCCGGTCACGGCGGACGGGCGAAAACAATTTTTGAAGATGTCAAGGGTTCTATGGGTTTAGATGAAGCCTTAGTTCCCACCGATATCGGTCAACCTAATTCCCGCTATTTACGCGACTTAGAATTTGCTAAACTTCTCGAAGAAATGGTGGAAAAAGAGTTAGTTGTAACTCTGGTACTTGATAGCTGTCATTCCGGTGGCGCAACCAGAGAAATGGAAACAGAAGAATTGAGTGTACGCGGTGGCGGTTTTATTGACAAAACTTCCCGACCAACTGATAGTTTAGTTGCACCACTGCAAGAATTAGCACAAAATTGGGAAAGTTTAACCGAACATAGCCGCAATATTACCGTTGTCAGTGGTTTATTACCAGAACCAAAAGGTTATACTTTAATAGCAGCTTGTCGCGATAATGAATTGGCTTTTGAAGGAGTTTTTGAAGGAACGGAACGCAACGGCGCTTTAAGTTATTTTTTACTAAAAGCTTTGCGACAATTTGGCACTGATTTTACTGTAGAAGACCTATTTAATCGCATTTATAATCTAGTTCACAATAAGTTTGCCCGACAAACACCTATGTTGATTGGTGAGACAAATCGCAATTTCTTTAGCGTTCAATCCGTCTCCTTTACCTCTGGCGTATCCCCTATGCGTAACGTACCTGTTCCCCGCGCTATCCGCACCGTACCAGTGATGCAAGTAGATGTTCCCCAAAACCAAGTGCAATTGCAAATCGGTGAAGCTAGCAGTATTAAAGAAGGAGCAGAATTTGATATTTTTAAATTCAGAACGAAGGATTTTGAAGATGACAACCACCGCATTGCCACAGTTAAAGTAGTAGAATTGGGAGCATCTGACTGTTGGGCAGAACCAATAGAACTACACAACGAATTTAGAACCAGAGAACTCTATCCTAAATTAAAAGAAGGAATAATTGAAATAGGTTCACCTGCTGTTTATTTAACTCCAGGGTTAAAACAAATTCGCAAAGTTCGGGTTATTTTGCCTGACCCGCTACCGCAATCTTCGCGTGTAAATGTACAATTAATTCCAGACATCCTCAAGCAAACAAAAGTGCCAGGTCATCTCTGGATAGAATTCTGTTCAGAGGAAGAAAAAGATGAGAATGTCGATTATTTTGTTTCTCTAAATTCAGCAGGCGAATATTTGATTTTAGATGCTCAAAAGCAACCGATCAAAAATCTGCTGTTTCCCATTAATATCGATGAACCTGAAGCCACCAAAAAGTTAATTAATCGCTTAATCCATGTTGGCAGATATGAAACTATTTTGGATTTGGATAATGAAGATGCTTTTGCTACTTTAAATGGCAAACTTAAAGTTGAAGTGGTTAAATCAGTCAAACGGCAACCTGTAGTTTTGAATGCTGATGGTAAAGTACCTGTATTGGAAGAAAAGGAAAAAGGCGTTGATTTAATAATCCGTAATGAATCTAATCGAACTTTAAATATTGTTGCCTTAAACTTTGATGCTGATTTTAGCATTTCCCAATTCTATCCCGACGGTGCTAGTTATGAGGTGGTAGAACCAGGACAAAACATAAGAAGAGAACTCAAACTCTCATTGCCACAAAATTATGAGGAAGCAGGAAATGTAATTAAAGTATTTGCAACAGTAAATGGAACCAATTTTCAATTCTTGGAATTGCCAGCGTTAGACCAATCTCGCAAAGGGTTTGGTAATCAAGAACCTACCAATGCGTTGGAACAATTATTGGCGGCGGTTGTGGATGAAGATAACCCTCAGCGAAAGATTACAGTTGTCACTAATGCGAGTGAAGAATGGACGACGGAAAAAGTGGAAGTGGTGGTGAAAAAAATTTAGTGCGCCCATCTTGCTGGCTGGCTGTTTTTGCCTAAGTCCTATTTCAATATGCTTGGGTTAAGACAGTCCGATCGGCTTTCAGGATGTGAAAAATAGATACTGGAATTGCTCTCATGTCGAGCAATGACAGGCTTTCGCTAAGCCAAACGTATTGCGTTATAGACCCGCATTGCTATGCCCCGTGAGGGTTGCGATACTCTCGACGCAGTTTCGGCTCAGTTATCTAACCACTGGAGCGATCGATGTTAAACTGTATTAAAGTTGAAAAGAGGTCAATGATGTTCTGACGAGTCCTGATAGACATACCGTTGATGAGTGCATAAGATAGCAGAAGTAGAACCTATCTAAATTATTGAAGGCATTTACTCAGGAAAAATCCGATTGAGGATAAATTTCCTGCATAACAGAATAGACATTTCAAAAGTTGTATTAACACTTTACCCGAAAAGAAGGTACCAGAAATGACAGAAGAATCGACCCAGGAAAATACCGACAAGAACTCAAATTGTCAACCGAATAAAAATTTTCATGAAGCTGGTGAAAACCCGGCTTCTGAATCTGGTACTGTCCCCCCGAAAGTTCACGACACACCGACACCGACACCGACACCGACACCGACACCGACACCGACACCGACACCGACACCGACACCGACACCGACACCGAAATGGAAACCATCACCTAATGAGGCATCTGGGCCCGGGAGTGATATTTTTCCCGGGCCTTTTCCTACTCCTCATTCTCCTCATCCGTCTCCTACTCCTACTCGTCCGTAACCGGAAAAAATTAATTACATAAATATTCTTGACTAGGCGAGATTTTCAGGTATATTTTATGTAATTAATTCTGTCCAAATACTTACTCTTAATAATCATTAATCTTTTATTTATTTGTGGTGGAGCTAATCAGAACACATCTGTTTATCCTTTTGTCTCACTGTCGGGTTGGTTCTGAGATAATCGCTGATCCAGTTGCACCCTAATGCCATCAGCCGATCGACATCCCAAGTCCACAGTTTGATGGTCTTGTCCTCGCTAGCAGAAGCCAATGTTAAGCCATCGGGACTAAATGCGAGGCTGAGGACCAGACTGCTATGCCCGGTGAGGGTTTTGAGCTCTTTTCCGGCTTGCAGATTCCACAGTTTGATTGTCTTGTCATAGCTACCAGAAGCCAATGTTAAGCCGTCGGGACTTATGGCGACGCTATTGACCGAACTGCTATGCCCAGTGAGGGTTTTGATTTCTGTTTGGGTTTGCAGGTTCCACAGTTTGATGGTGTTGTCATCGCTAGCAGAAGCCAATGTTAAGCCATCGGGACTTATGGCGACGCTATTGACCGAACTGCTATGCCCAGTGAGGGTTTTGATTTCTGTTTGGGTTTGCAGGTT